>JBEKLV010000057.1:0-13553 GCA_050008835.1 Bacteroidota bacterium
TTTGCGCCAGCAGAAAAAAGCGCGAAGTCTACTCCTGCAAAACTATCTCCTGTTAGTGTTTGAACTTTCACGGGTTTGCCTTGAAATATTACTTCCGTCCCTGCGGAACGCGCAGATGCAAGTGGAACAAAACGTGCCACTGGAAAATTTTGTTCTTCCAATACTGTCGTCATGGTACGTCCGACTAAACCAGTCGCTCCTGCGACTGCAACTGTGTATAATTTGCCCATTATCTCACTTTGATATGTTTATTGAATAATACTTTACCTTAGTTAAGATACAGATTCCGACGTAATTCTCCAAATAAATTCTTATAAAACAAGAAAATTGTTTTTCTATTGAACGAGAATGAAGAGCTTGGTATATTGGCAATAGAATTGCTATTATTTGTGTCGACTTAACATGAATGAAAATATTTTACAGACGCGACAACTTGGAAAACGCTATGGAAAACGCTGGGCTGTCAGGAATCTTAATCTTGAAGTCCAATGCGGCGACGTGTTTGGTTTTCTTGGACCTAATGGAGCAGGAAAAAGTACTACCATCCGAATGATTTTATCGCTTATTAAACCGACAACAGGTGAAACAGAACTTTTTGGTTATTCACTCAAGTCTCGACGGTCGGATGCACTGCGACGTGTCGGAGGAATTGTAGAGAAGCCCGATTTCTATTTATATCTTTCAGCGTATAAAAATCTCGAAATAATTGGCGCACTTTCAGGTGGCGCGGAACGAAAAAGGATTTTGGAAGTGCTGGATTTGGTGGGCTTAACAAGTCGTGCCACTGACCGAGTAAAAACATATTCGCATGGAATGAAACAGCGGTTGGGTATAGCGCAAGCATTGCTCTCCAATCCTGAATTAGTGATTCTCGATGAACCTACGAATGGACTAGATCCACAGGGAATGAAAGAGGTGCGGGATCTCATTGTGCATCTTTCAAGCGTACAAAAGAAAACAATTATTCTTTCTTCGCACCTACTCTATGAAATTGAATTAGTTGCCAATCGCATGGTGATAATCAACAACGGTGAATTGATTGTGCAAGGCAATGTGAGCAAACTATTGGATGAGGGGGAGAAATATGTTGTGGTTCAAGGTCACCCAAGGAAGAAAGTCGAGTCTGTTCTGCGACTTCAGAAAAATATTATTGAGAAATACACAGTAAAAGAAGGGATGTTTGAAGTGAGAATGGACTTTACCGACATTCCTGAATTAAACAAAGCACTTGTGCTTGCTGGAGTTCACGTGCAGGCATTAATCCCGAGGCGCTCGCTCGAAGATTTATTTCTTTCTATGACCGAACATTCAAACGAGGCGCGTGCATGATTCGGCTTATTTATTACGAACTAATAAAAATATTTCTGAAGAAACGTACTTACCTCGGTTTTGGAATTGTACTACTAATTGTCCCTTTAGTGGAAGTTGCAATGAAGTTAGAAGGCGGCCGCTTCCTGACAATGGCAATGCGCGGGTTATCAAAAGATTTTTTATTCTTCGGGAATATTTTTAATGGTTGGTTTGTCGCTCATCAAATCATGAACAGTCTATGGTTGCATATTCCATTACTGATTTCATTTGTTGCTGGAGATCAGCTTGCCGGTGAAGCGACGGCAGGCACGTATCGCCTCATCCTCATCCGGCCGGTTTCACGTACGCGTATTTTTATTTCTAAATATATCACAACACTTATTTATACGGTTATTTTTGTTTTCTTCTTGGCGGCTTTGAGCATCGGTTTGGCTCTGGCTTTGCTTGGTCGTGGTGATCTTATTGTTCTTACTCGCAATATTCTTATTCTCCCTGAATCGGAAGTTGCGTGGCGGTTTTTAATCGCCTATCTTCTTGCCACATGGACTATGATTACCATCGCTTCAATTTCGTTTTTCTTCTCATCGTTTGTTGAAAATGCAATCGGCCCAATTGTCGCCACGATGGGATTACTAATTGTGTGCACAGTTATTACCGTTATGCCGGTAGAGATGTTCGAAATCCCGAAGAAATTCCTTTTTACCCGGTATCTCGATATGTGGCAAAAAATATTTATGGATCCTATTCCATGGAACGAGGTCAAGATTGGGATATTGTATATGGGCTCGTGGACACTTGCAGCTGTGCTGGGAGCATGGAGTGTGTTTGTGAAGAAGGATATTCTTTCATAAAAATATGAATTGTCTCAAAGCAAGGAGAGTGCGTGGATATTAGAGCACGGGTGCAGGAAATAAGGAATGGATTTCATCCAACGTTTTGGGTAGCAAACGGGATGGAATTGTTTGAACGGCTGGCGTATTATGGTCAGCAAATTGTTTTTATGATTTATCTCCGTAACAAACTCGGCTTCACGGAAACAGAAGCAGGTCAGCTCTCCGGCATATTTGGCGGTTTGATTTATTTACTGCCAATTCTTGGTGGTACTCTTGCCGATAAATGGGGATTCCGCCGCGCATTCAATATTGCATTTTCAATTCTTGCTCTTGGATATTTCTTGATTGGCTCAGTTGGAATGACTGCTTTTGCCGGAGTGTATAGTAACTTTAATCTTTATTGGCTCCTGATGATATTTCTTGTTTTTACAGCATTTGGCGGTTCGTTTATCAAACCGTCCGTGCTGGGAACAGTTGCGGTCACTTCCAAAGAAGAAACTAAGTCGCTTGGCTTTGCTGTTTATTATTGGTTAGTTAATGTTGGAGCGATGTTAGGACCCACGATCGCTTATTTTGTGCGTGACGGCTTTGGCAACGCGTTTGTTTATATGGTGTCGTCTATAAGCTGTTTTGCTATGCTCATCGTAAATTTACTTCTCTACAAAGAAGTGAAGAGCACGCAGACGGTTATCGCGGAATCGCTCGGAAAGAAAATTGCCAATCTATTTGTCGTTCTGGCAAATGTGAAGTTCATGATTTTTCTGCTTATTTATTCGCTCTATTGGATTATTTTCTGGCAGGAATTTATTATTGTTCCATATTACGTTACGGATTACATAAATGCGAATGCACCTTATGAAATTTTGCAGTCATGGGCGGGAGCCGGTGCGATTATTCTGTTTCAGATTCCGCTCAACCGTCTCACGAAGAACATCCCAACTCGCAGCGCTATTGTTCTCGGCTTTGCAATCTCCAGTCTCATCTGGCTGATTATCGGTATCTATCCGAGTATTCCAACTATTGCGGCGGGAATCGTTGCGTTTGCAATTGGTGAAATGATCCAAGCACCGAGGTATTACGAATACATCTCGGAAATAGCTCCTCCAGGTCAGCAAGGATTATTTCAAGGATATGCATTCTTGCCAATTGCGGTTGCGAGATTTGTCGGCGATCCAATAGGCGGATGGTTATATCAGACATCGAAGGCAAGCGGCAAGCCGGAATTAGTCTGGTTTGCGCTCATAGGCATCGGTGCGCTTGGTACAATTTTAATGCTGATTTACAATAAGATCGTCAAGGCACAAGAAACTATAACAGTTTAGGCTGTGTTTAAAAGGAATACGGAACAGGATATCGCCTAGTCCCGCGAAAATAATAGGGGATGATTATGAAAATCTTGAAAGTATTATTGACAATCGGATTAATAATGAGTAATGCGTTTGCTCAAAGGGCAGCGAAAATTAAAGATGCAAATGAAATTTTAGCAAAAGTCGTCAAAGGTTTCGATGAAGTAAAGGATTTCTCTGCCGCCATCGATGCCGAAATTAATATGGAACGCGTGCAAATCCCCAAAATGCATGCGGAATTGTTCTTTAAAAAACCGGACAAAGTTCATTTCTCATCACAGAGTTTTCTTCTCGTTCCACGCGAAGGCGTTGCATTGAATCCATCGGTGCTGCAAGAACATTATCTCACAACCTCAACAATGCACGACACCGTTGATGGGAAGAATTTGTTCAAACTTCTTCTTGCCGCTAAAGATGCGAAGACTCGCTTACGTGCGCTTTCAATCTGGGTGGATCCGATAAATTGGACAATCACGAAAATAGAAACGATTCCGTATGAGGGACGCACGCTCGCTATGATATTCACGTATGAATGCCAACAAGAGAAATATTGGCTTCCATCAAAATTGATTGTATCATTCGCGTCAGAATCGGATAAAACACAAAAAGATACTTCGTCTCCAGTAGACAATCAATTTGAAGGCCTTCAGCGTTCTATGCCGAGAAACGGTACGCTTACGGTAGTTTATTCAAATTACAAAATCAATATTGGACTCTCGGATGAAATATTCGAGAAGAAGGAAAAGTGATTAGTTTTCATTTATTCCGTCCCGCCAGCGGCGGGACGAGATCGCGTCTCGAATTGAGTTCGAGACGGACAAAAGTCAGTTATCAGCATTAGAAATAAAAAAAGATGATAGATAGCCCAACATCTGTCTCGCTTTCTGAAGTTCATGGTTCCGTGAACATTTCAAAAAATTATGGGATGCTCAAGCGGTTCCTTGCATTTATGGGACCAGCGTATCTTATCAGTGTCGGTAATATGGATCCAGGTAACTGGGCAACAGACATCGAAGAGACGTTTAATTAAACATCCCTACCAAGAAGTTTCAATTTCCACTTTGGTATTTTTGCAGGAAATGATAAGTTATATTAAGAATGTATAAATTAGAATATTTGCATCATGAATGAGAATCATTCCTACATATCGACAACTGGCCGGCGCCTTATCATCGCCATCATTCTCAATGCGGTGATCTTCATTGTTGAAATGGTCGGAGGTTTATTGACCAACAGCATTGCACTCATATCCGATGCAATGCACAATTTGAGCGATTTCTTTTCACTCATCCTGAGCTACATCGCATCAAAGATAGTTTTATGGAAATCCAATTCTCAAAAATCGTACGGGTATGTACGAGTCGAGATTTTCGTAGCGTTTATTAATGCGTTAACGCTTGTCCTTATCGCAGGATATATCATTTATGAAGGATTCCAACGGTTTTTTCATACGGCACCGATTGCTGGCTTATGGATGGTTGTCGTTGCCGCCTTTGGTTTGATTGCAAACACAATTTCCACTCTCCTCCTTCGCAAAGATGCACATCATGATCTTAATGCCCAAAGCGCCTACCTGCACCTTCTCACGGATGCTATCGAGTCGCTCGCCGTTGTTGTTGTTGGGATATTGATCTACTGGCAGGGATGGTTTATCCTCGATCCAATTATTTCCATTGCTATCGGTATCTTCGTAATAAAAAACGCGTGGAGTATTTTAGTCGAAACCGTTAACATACTGACAGAGGGAACACCTGCAGGAATCGATCTCGAAGCAGTTGCAGAGTTTATCAGATCTTTCCCGGAAATAGAAAACGTGCATCATCTTCATATCTGGAGTTTATCGTCGCAGTTCCGAGCACTCAGTGCACACCTCGTCGTAAAAGACCGGCTCATCAGCAATGGATGCGAGATTACAAAGCGCATTGAGGAAGCTCTGCACAAGCAGTTCAAGATTAATCACCCCACACTGCAGCTCGAAAGCGAAGTCTGCCATGAGCAGGAAACAATTGTGGATATTCATCGAGAACATAACTGAAATAATATTCTTTATTATATATAATGACGATTATAATATACTGTACTCGTTTTTTCTTTAGGTAAAGAGAAACAATCTCGGATAGTCTGTTGTTCGTAAGGTACATTTGGCTGGTGAGCTATAAGGAATTTTATGGCAAAAGAAAACAATACATCTGCATCACTTTCAGAAGTTCACGGTTCTGTGAACATTCCTAAAAATTATGGGGTGATCAAACGATTCCTTGCTTTTGCTGGACCTGCATATCTTATTAGCGTTGGTTATATGGATCCGGGTAACTGGGCAACAGACATCGAAGGTGGCTCACGATTTGGATATCAATTGTTATGGATTATTTTGATGTCGAATATGATGGCGGTGCTTTTACAAACACTTGCCGCACGGCTTGGCATTGTGACGGGTCGTGATCTTGCACAGGCATGCCGGGATGAGTATCCAAAGCCGGTTTCATTTTGTTTGTGGGTGCTTTGTGAAATAGCTATCGCTGCCTGTGATCTTGCTGAAGTACTCGGTACGGCAATCGGCTTAAATCTTCTTTTCAAGCTGCCTTTACTCATTGGTGTGATTCTTACGGGTTTCGATACTTTGCTCTTTATGCTGATTCAGAATTTTGGTATTCGGAAGGTAGAATTTTTTATCGTCATGCTTGTGTCGTTGATGGGCATTTGTTTTGGCATTGAAGTATTTCTTTCAAAACCTATTTTCTCAGAAGTTGCGAGCGGATTTATTCCGCGATTGAATTCCCAGAATCTTTATATTGCTATTGGAATTTTGGGTGCAACGATTATGCCGCATAATTTATATCTGCATTCAGCGCTTGTTCAAACAAGACAAGTAGAGCAAACGGAGGAAGGGAAGCGACAAGCATGCAAGTTTAATCTCATCGATACATCGATTGCTTTGAATGCTGCATTTCTTGTAAACGCAGCAATTCTTATAGTTTCTGCAGCTGTATTTTATAAACATGGATTGATTGTTACTGAAATCCAACAAGCTCATTCGTTATTGGTGCCATTGCTTGGTACGACACTCGCAGGCGTGCTATTTGCAACAGCTTTGATTGCATCCGGTCAAAGCTCAACACTTACCGGAACATATGCCGGCCAGATTGTGATGGAGGGATTTCTTCATTTTAAAATGAGGCCGATGATCCGCCGATTGCTTACGCGAATGCTCGCCATTGTGCCGGCTGTTATCGTTATTGTTTTAAGTGGAGATGAAGGTACCTATAAACTGCTGATATTAAGCCAAGTCATTTTAAGCCTACAACTTCCTTTTGCCGTTATTCCGTTGATTCATTTCACGAGTGATAAAGAAAAAATGGGAATATTTGCAAATAAGCATTGGGTCAGCATTATAGCTTGGATTTCAGCTTTTTTTATTGTTGTGCTTACTGCTCAGTTATCGATAAGCACTATTGCCGATTGGATTTCTAGTGCAGGAAATGATGCGATCATTCTTTGGTTAATTGTTATACCAATAAGTGTTTTTATATATATGCTTCTTATTTATATATCTTTACCGAAAAAATGGCGAAGGAGAGAACACGCAATGCCATCCGAAATCGAACAAATTGAATCTGAACAACATCCATTTACTAATATTGGAGTTGCGATCGATTTAAGCAAAATGGATTCTAAAGTGTTGTCACATGCCAGGACGCTTGCACAGCAAAATAGTTCACATCTTGTGTTAATACATGTCGTTGAAGGTGTGGGAGGGCAAATATTTGGTAAGAATGCTTATGATAACGAAGTGCGTGACGATATGGAACATTTAGAAGGTCATGCTAAACAGCTCCGGACTTCAGGATTAGAAGTTCAAGCCGTACTCGGTTTCGGACGTATTTCGAAAGAAATTGTCCGCATTGCAGATGAGCAGAAGGTTGATTTACTGATAATGGGTGCGCATGGGCATCGCGGCCTTAAAGACATCATTTTTGGCACTTCAATCTCGAAAGTGCGGCACGTGTTGAAAATACCGGTGCTGGTTGTGCGATGAGAAGTTTCCTCTAATGGAAATCGGAGATATGTAAAACTCCAAAGTTCAGAATGACAGAAGAAAAGCCGAGCTGATGTCTGTTGTCAACTCGGCTTCAATGTCTTAATTAGTTGAATAAACTTTACTTTTGTTCAACTTCATTATGTTTCAACTTTTTAATGTCTCGGCTTGCTTTGTTTTGTTCACGAGTGATCTTCCTGCGTTCCTGTGGTGTTACTTTGCCGTCTGCTTTGGCTGCTTTTTTATCTTTTTGAATTTTTGCTTGTTCTTTTTCAAGCCGTGCAGTTTCACTTTTTGTCAGTGCGCCACTTTTTACACCTTGCTTGATGCGTGCTTGCTGATTGATCTGCCGTTTAGTGATGCGAGGCGTCTTTGGAGATGCTGGTGGGGGAGTTGTCGGAGAAGGTGTCGGTGCCGGGGTTGGCTGATCCTGTGCTAATACAACCCCGAATGTCAATGCAAGAACGAGGGTCAATATTAGGACTTTGCTGATCTTCATTTTTATCTCCTCAAAATTGTTTATTGTGGATTAGTGAATCATAATACATCTGTATATCAGACAATAATAAGGTTCGTTCGGCTTAAGACAAAAAGGAACCTGCAGGATTAATATTCCTTCATTTCTTTCGTTGCACAGTTTATTTAGTGTCTCGATTTTATTTACTGTCAATTCCTTCTTGAAGAGATTTCTCGTACTTCATTTTATAGTCTTTTACTCCTCTGAAAAGGGCATCGGCAATCCTATCCTGCCCGTTTTCACTGTGCAAAAATTGTTCTTCATTTCTGTTAGAAAGATATCCTAATTCCACAAGTACGTTTGGCATAGAGGCACCAACAAGAACAAAGAATCCAGCTTGTTTAACGCCACTGTTCCTGATGCGCAAGCGCTTTGCCATCGAGGCGGCGGCACTTTCAGCAAATTGTTCGCTCTGCTTCATGTATGCACTTTGAGCCATTGTTACAATAATAAATTCTTCTTCAGTTAATTTCTGGTAACGCTCTTTATATCCTTCTTCGAGTTGAATAACAGCATTTTCGCGCGATGCAATGGCAACAGCTTCTTCGGTACGGCCAGGGCGAAGCAAATAAATCTCGAATCCGTTCATGCTCGACGGTTTATGTGGCAAAGAATTACAATGAATGCTGATAAACAATTTTCCACCTGCCTCGTTGGCAATCTGTGTGCGCCTGTATAATTCAACAAATTTATCGGAGGTTCGATTATAGACGACTTTTACACCTTTAAGGTTCGTTTCAATAAGATGACCGAGTTTTAGTCCAACATCCAGTGTAACATTCTTCTCGCGTGTTCCAACGACTCCAGTACAGCCTGGATCTCTTCCGCCATGTCCAGCATCAATTACGATGACGTCTAATTTCCATCGGTCGCGTCCGTTGTTTAATTGTTGTTTATTTGCTTCTTGTTTCTTTTTCTTTAGTTCTTCCTTTTCTAAAGTTGAAAGGGTCCGGAGTGAGATGAGAATGTTATTGGAAGCAGGATCGTTCACTGTCTCTGCCTGCACTACATCTGAAGTTACTTGGAACGTTAATTGGAGCGATGCAGGTGATTGAAATGCCAGCACTTTTCGCACAGCACCAAATGGTTGGGTGGCATTAATGGCGTCTGTATCTGCTTTTGCACCCATAATTGTAACAAAAAGCCATCCATCCGGCTTCAACCAGCTTTCTACATCTCCCAATTTATTATTGGCATGAACGGTAACGAGAGAGCCGTTGACCTTTTTTTCAATTTGGATTCCTGCAATTGAGTATTTTAAGGTTTGAGGAGTTTCCAACGATAGCAAGTTGTGTTGCGAGTTGATTGATAAGCGTTGTTCGGTGAGGCGTTCATACAAAGGAATAAATGCATTTGCGGATACAAAAAAATCATGGCGCTTCCGAATAACATTGCCGGACATTTGATAAATCGTTGCGGTATTGCTCGTTCGTTCTGTGATAACAACAAATGGATTGTGATCTGTAAAACGAACAAGCTGCATAGCAATTAGGCATTCGATTTTTCCTGTGCTATCGTCAACAGATGCCGGAAGCTGTAATGATTTTAAAAAATCATTGAGAGATAAGAACAGCACGCCAGCGCTATCTATACTGCTGATAACTGTCGTATCTCCAGATGCAAGGCGAAAGGAAATAGATGTTTTGTGTTCCGTTGTTTGGGCATGGCACAACGAGAACACAAAATAAAGGAGGATAACTTTTGAAAAACAGGCGAGTCTCATCTATCTGTAATTCACGAATTGCAATGCAAACGGAAAATCATGGTTCCGAATTAGGGCCATAATAGCTTGTAGGTCGTCTTTGTTTTTCCCGCTAACACGCACCTGATCTTCCATGATTTGTGCTTGCACTTTCAATTTTGAATCTTTTACAAGTTTTGTAATAATTTTCGCATCGTCTTTCGCAATACCAACCTGCAATGTGACTGTTTGCCGTACGGAATTGCCGGCTGCTGGCTCTATGGATCCATAACGGAGCGCCTTTATCGGAACACTACGCTTGATCAACTTAGATTGCAAAATGTCAACGACGCTTTTCATATGAAATTCATTACCCGTCATTAAGATGATTTTTTTCTCTTTCTGGTCTAATTCGATGGAAGTACGAATTGCTTTAAAGTCATAACGCTGGATTATTTCTTTTTGTGCCTGATTCACCGCGTTATCGACTTCTTGAAGATTTACCTCTGAAACTATATCAAATGAGTTCTGTTGTGCCATGAGATCAATTATTGTTTTGATGTTGGATTGAAATAATTTTTATGCTGATTTAATATTGTCACTTTCGCCTTAAAAGTCAATCGGAGCTCTCAATATGCGATACTGGATTTTTTATTTTCTGATTTCGCCGGTTTCCATACTCCAAAAGACAAGATCAAGTTCATCCAATGTGATTCCTAAATCAATCGCAAACTTTAAAAAACGTCTTTCTATGTCCAAATAATGTTTTCTGCTGATAGATTTTGGAATTGAGTTAATCACGCCGAGTCGTTTTAAGTTTCGCAGAATATGTCGATCGAGTATTGCAAGACCGTCATTTATGCCAATATTGCGTAAAAAATGCGATGCTTCTTTATATCCTAAGCCAAGAACATTTTTTACAAGCCATTCGCGCAACTCCATAGCAGAAACGGGCTCAGATAATTTTGGAGCAATAACAGAAAATTGATCTTTCATCCGGAGAAGGTGCAGGGATTTTGTTCTATGAAAACGGATATAACATTCCTTCCGACGAAGAAATGGTTCTGGATTTACATCGCAATATTGGAATTCCGCTTCGTGAAGTTTGGCAACAACTTGTTCAGCATGAACAGCGCTCGATTGCGGAGTGAGGAGACAATAGACAAGTTCGTAGAAATAATCTGCCGGTTGGATTGCGGAAAATTCCTTAAGCCGTTTTCTGATTGCGATCCTGCGTTCTTTATAGATCTGAATTATTTCTTCTAATTGTGCAGATTTAATTTTTGGCATTTGTAATAGGAAACAGCAATTGTTATTGTTTTATATTCTCTACAAAAGGTTTATTGCCTTCAAGCAAATCCATTTCTTTCAATTCGTTGGTTGTGACCCAGCGGATTTGTTCGAAGACATTGTTTTGCGGCTCGCCGTTAAATCCGGAAACGAAGCAATAAGAAACATTGAACATCCCGCCGTCTTCGTAATATGCCGCCTCGGTTTGAATGCGCTCGATAGAATTGATCTCTATTGATAACTCTTCCTGAAGTTCACGACGGAGACATTGTTCCACGGATTCTCCCGGCTCAAGTTTACCGCCGGGGAATTCCCATTTTAACGCGTACCTGCCGCCTTGCTTTCGCTGGCAGATGAGTATCCGATAATTTTTTCTTAATACACCGACTGCAACTTCTGTCATCTTATTCTTTTTCTGAAATATATCGAAACCCGATTGGATTTCCAATTGTGATGCAATAGCTTGTGGTATAAAAAAGAAATTGTTTATATTAAAACAAAGGATTAAATCCAATATTTGTTATTGAGGCAGCACAATGAGAGATGGCATACGGTTTTTAATGGCGATGATGCTCTTTGCCGGAAATGTATTTGCACAAACGGCAAATCATATAGTGATTAGTGAAGTGTATGGTGGTGGAGGAAACAGTAATTCTACTTGGAAGAATGACTTTATTGAGTTATACAATCCGACTACTTCACCAATAATCATTAACGGTTGGTCGGTTCAATATGCTTCTTACAACGGAACATCATGGCAAGTTACTAATATATCAGGCACTATTGCTCCACACGGTTTTTTCTTAATTCAGGAATCACAGGGCACTGGCGGAACGACTAATTTGCCGGCTCCTGATGCAACAGGATCAATAATGATATCGAGTACAGCATTTAAAGTTGCATTATGTAATTCCACGACTGCTTTAACGGGTACCACTTCGACTGGTGGGAGTATCGTAGATTTTGTTGGAGCAGGACCGACGGCATCTGGATATGAAGGTTCAGGTCCAGCCCCTGCACCTTCCAATACAACAAGCATTGAGCGTAAGGCATCCTCAACGTCAACTGCAGCTACGCTGGCTCCAGGTGGCTCAGAAGTGAACATGGGAAATGGATATGATACCGATAATAATGCAAATGATTTTGTTGTACAGACTGTGATTAATCCGCAGAATTCATCCAGTCCTGTGGAGCCGGCATTATCGGGAGGAGATGTTACGCCGCCATCAGTAATATCTGTCAAAGTACTTGCATCCACGCAAATCGAAGTTCTTTTTAATGAGCCAGTGGATTCTGTTTCATCTTCAACATCGTCAAATTATACAATGACGAAATTCATCGTTGTCAATCAGGCACAACGGGATATTTCTAATGTAAAGCGCGTGGTATTAACAGTTTCCACTATGGCAAATGATATCTATACACTTACCATTAAAAATATAAAAGATACAGTAGGCAATACAATGACAACGCCTGCAACATTCCAGTTCTGCGTCGGAGTCCTGACGATCGCACAAGCCCGCGCAGTGGGAACGGGGGTCAATGTGCGTGTCAGTGGTATTATTACGGCAGCGAACGAATTTGCTTCACCATCATATTTGCAGGATAGTACCGCCGGTCTTGCGGTATACAATACGAAGTTCAGCACAAGTGTCAAGTTGGGAGATATCTGGGAAGTTGTCGGAGTTTTATCGAACTATTATGGTTTGCTGGAGATGAACCCGTTGACCGATTCAGTTAAAATCAGTTCGGGAAATTCGCTTCCAATTCCAAAGCTTCTCCATTCGTCGGGGCTTTCGGAAACTGAAGAATCAGAATTGGTTCGTGTGAACAGAGTGAAGTTCGCTGCATCCGGAAACTTTGCTACTGGCGTTGACAGCAATTATGCTGCCGGCGATGCTTATGGCCCGATGACAGTCTACATCAGCAAGTACTCAAATGTAGTCAATACTCCAATCCCGACTGATTCAGTTAACATAGTTGGTGTTGTGAATCAACACAACGACGTATATAGTGTGCTTCCCCGTACTCTTGCAGATATCAATGTTATAGATCCACCTTCGTCTCAAACCTGGTTGGATATTAATATTGCCCGTTCACACTCAGAGACAGACACAGTAAAAGTACGCGGTATAGTAACGTATGGACAGCCATCCAGCACAAGTGCAAAAACAATTTTCCTTCAGGATTTTTCCGGAGGAATCGCTGCTTACGACACTACGACTGATAAACTTTTACCGGGCGATTCTGTTGAGATCAAAGGTGTCTTGAAACAATATAGTACTTTACTTGAACTATCACCGGTCAGCTCTCTCACAATTTTTGGACACAATTTTCCGATACCTTCACCAAAGCAGATTACAATTCAGCAAGTATCCGAAGCATATGAATCTCAGCTTGTAAAATTTTATGGAGTGCGTTTTACAACGTCTGGCACATTCTCAGGCGGCACTTCAGGTAACACATATACCATCACTGATGGAACAAATCAATTACAAGTTTTCATTCCTTATAACTCAGCACTCGCCGGTACGAATAT
>JBEKLV010000058.1:0-13423 GCA_050008835.1 Bacteroidota bacterium
GAAACGAACGTGCCCGTTTCGATCAACAGCCAATTGAAGCACAGGCGATGGTTTCAGTGTGTCTCGAGGCATTCAGAATTACAAAGGATAAACACTGGAACAAGGAAGCCCGGCGGGCATTTGAGTGGTTCCTCGGACGGAACGATTTGAAGCTTCCTTTGTATGATGCAACAACAGGCGGGTGCCGTGATGGTTTACATCCCGACCGGCCCAACGAAAATCAGGGAGCAGAATCTACACTCGCATTTCTTCAATCCTTATTGGAATTGCGTTTAGCCGAACAGACACATTTATCTATGGAGGCATTATTACAACGAACAATCAACATTTAGAACTCTTTCACCGTCATAAATTGAACCCGATTCTTACAGCAGACAATTGGCCTTATCCTATCAATAGTGTGTTCAATGCAGGCGCTACGATATTACTTGATGGAACAACATTGCTGTTATGTCGAGTGGAAGATAGGCGAGGGCTTTCTCATTTGTGTGCTGCCCGATCCGAAAACGGAATAGATGGCTGGAGAATTGATCAGGAGCCAACGCTGTTACCCGATCCTGTAAATTTCCCCGAAGAACTTTGGGGCATTGAAGATCCACGTATCACGTTTATACCCGAATTAAAAAAATATGCAGTCGTGTATACTGCATACACGCGTGATGGTCCTGGAGTTGCTTTAGCCCTTACGGAAGACTTTCACACCTTTGAACGCTATGGCGTGATCATGCCGCCTGAAGATAAAGATGCAGCCCTCTTACCAAGGCGAATAGGCGGTAATTGGGCTTTGATTCATCGTCCCGTTAGTGCACCGAGAGCGCATATGTGGATTTCGTACTCGCCGGATTTGAAAAATTGGGGCGGTCATACAATCATGATGCAAGCCAGGAAGGGTGCATATTGGGATGCAAATAAAATTGGTCTTTCGCCGCCGCCGATTCAAACACTCCAAGGATGGTTAGTGATTTACCATGGTGTAAAACAATCTTGCGCCGGATGTATTTATAGGTTAGGGCTTGCATTGTTTGATTTGAATAAGCCTGAACTTTTACTCAAGCGCAGCAATGAATGGGTCTTCGCGCCGGAAGAACCGTACGAACAACGCGGCGACGTCGGGAATGTCGTTTTTCCTTGCGGATACACAATAGGCAATGATACCGATACTATCAATATATATTATGGTGCGGCAGATACGAGCATTGCCCTGGCGACCAGCAGTATACGTGCAATGCTAGAGTGGCTTGAACAGCACAGTACATAAAACATTCTGAAGAAGACGTAACAAGATGACACAGGAAGAGATTAATATGATGGAAGATAAGACTTGCAAAGACAATGTCATACAAATCTCCTGCAGAATATGCAAAGAGTATTATCCGATTTAATAATAACGATGAGGTGAGTGCATGGAAGAAAAACAAGTAGTCATTGGCGAATATGAAAACGAGATAGATGCTGAAATCGCAAAAGGACATCTAGAAGCATCTGGCATTTTGGCATCCATAATCAAGGGGGGTGGAATGCTACCATCGCTGCAGAATACGGAAGGCGTTCAATTGGTGGTTGCTGAAACTCAGGCAAAAAAAGCCAAGAAAATACTTCATGCAAAATCTCATTGAAAGTATATAAAGAGGTATCAGTACACTTCCTTGATGAGTTGCTGGATGCCGCCTTATAACTAAAAATTGAAAAATACGAGACAAGAAAGAAATATTCATGGAAAAAAAAGTAGGGTTGTGGATTGATCATAAGAAGGCGGTGATTTTTAGTCTGGCAGACGAAGGAGCTGAAATAAAACGAATATCATCAGAATTAAAAAATAATGTCCGATTCTCCGGGGGGGTGCAAAAGGAATCGGCAGAGAAACATCGGGACAAGCGGTTATCCGGCCATCTGATCAATTACTATAATGAAGTGGTGAACTATATTTGTGATGCAGAATCTATTTTGATATTCGGTCCTGGCGAGGCAAAGGACGAGCTCAAAAAACGACTTGAAAGTAGAAAACTCTATCAAAAGGTTGTCGGCTTTGAAATAGCAGATAAAATGACAGATAACGAAATTGTGGCAAAAGTACGACAATGTTTTCTGAAATAGAATCTGCCGGACTAGGATATTCTCTTCTTAGGAATAGTCGTCACAGGATATATTGTTACGGCGGAAACCACAAAAATATTTTCTTACAAGAAGTCGAACTGAACAAGAAACTAATAGATGAAAAATATTTATCGGTGCAAGCATGACAAATACAGAAGACAAACAACATCGTTCCATCCTGCAAAGAATTGCACGTCGGGTGATGACGGAAAGAGGACTTCTTCCGGATTTTTCTGCTCAAGCGATTGTTGAGCTTAACGGAATCCATGGGGCTGTTACAATAGTTGAAGAATCGACGCGTGATTTGAGAAATCTTGCATGGTGCTCGATCGACAACGATGATTCGCGTGATCTGGATCAGCTGAGTGTTGCTGAAGTTATGACCGAGGGAGCCGTAAAGATCCTTGTCGCCATTGCCGATGTTGAATCTGTCGTCAAAAAGCAGTCAGCACTTGATGATCATGCGAAACACAACACCACCTCGGTCTATACCGCTGCCGAGATATTTCCGATGCTGCCTGAAAAACTCTCCACCGATCTCACCTCTCTCAATTTTGAATCAGACCGTCTTGCTATCATCGTTGAAATGGTTATTGCTGAGGATGGGTCGCTTCAAAGTTCAGATATTTATCGAGCAACGGTTCGTAATCATGCAAAACTTGCCTACAACAGCGTCGCCGAGTGGCTGGACGGGAGCGGGCCGATGCCGAAGGAAATCCGCACCGTCAACGGTCTCGACAAAAATCTCCGGCTCCAGGATAGCACAGCCCGAAAGTTGAAATCCCTCCGGCACGAGCATGGCGCGCTTGATCTCGAAACAATAGAAGCTCGCCCTGTATTTGACGGCGATGAGATTAAGGACATAGAAGCTGATAGAAGGAACTGTGCCAAAGATATCATAGAGGACTTTATGATTACTGCAAACGGTGTGACGGCAAGATACCTCGCAGCCCAAAAGTTACCGTCGCTGCGGCGCGTCGTCCGAACACCAAAACGCTGGGATAGAATCGTCGAGCTTGCCCTGGAACATGGTTTTACACTTCCTGCAGAGCCAGATTCAAAAGCGCTGGATAAATTCTTGATATTTGCAAAATCGACCGATCCTCTCCGCTTTCCTGATCTTTCTCTCAGTATCATCAAGCTCTTAGGTGCTGGTGAATATGTCGTCGAACTTCCGGGAGGGAGTTCTGCCGGACACTTTGGTCTTGCGATCAAAGATTATGCTCATTCCACGGCACCGAATCGCCGGTATCCCGATTTGATCACGCAGCGGTTACTGAAATCAGCAATGGCGAAAGGTCCTATGCCTTATGCGATTGATGAATTGGTGGAGCTCGCAAGACACTGTACCGAAATGGAGGATGCAGCAAAAAAGGTTGAACGACAGGTTGAAAAATCCGCAGCAGCTATGGTATTGGAATCAAGGATAAATCAATGGTTCGATGCCATCGTCACCGGTGCATCTGCTAAAGGGACGTGGGTCCGTCTTCTCCATCCCCCAGTTGAAGGAAGAGTGGTGAGCGGCTTTGAAGGCTTGGATGTTGGTCATAAATGCCGTGTACAATTATTGCACACAGATGTGGAGCGGGGATTTATTGATTTTAAAAAAGTAGAATAGGAAGTAAAGCCTACAACGGTATGGTGATTCAGCAGATTGAAGAAGAGAGCAAACAAAATTTACTACCGCGTGCTAACCTGCTTGGAGAAATCAAAAGATTGCGAGAGGATTTGAATGCAGAGTGTGACCGGCATCTGCTTTTGATGGTAGACTTCGCCCATCCAATGTAATGTGTTAGATCAATAAAAGGATTAACTACTCTTTCATCCCTTTGGCTGATTGTTGTCTCTTGCAGTTATTTGTACTATGTGAAGCAATCATGATGATCGCCAAAGAGACGACATGTGAAATCAAAATTCATTAAATGTATTCTGCTTTGTGTTTTCGGAATACTTAGCACCCAAGCGCAGTCTAAAACTACGACACTCATTCAGTCCACGGATGAGGATGAGAGGATCGGCATCTCTATTGACAAGTCGGTCCATTTTCCGGGTGACACGGTGCTTTTGGTTATTCAACGAAACGATACCGTGACAGCGGGAATCATTCCTTCGATATTGCTTATCGAAGGAACAACGATTCAGATCAGGAGGTAGTAGAATGAAACCGAAAGCAATATATCAATTGGTGTTTGTGGCGATCGCATTGTTCGTCACCAGCACATCGATGGTGACTGCCCAGACTGTACAAATGAACAACCCATCCGGGCCGGTCCCAGTCAATCCTGGCGCTCTCAGTGCGACCACGACTATCCTTAATCCTGGTGTGGTCAGTTGGGTCCACTTCGGTGACTTAAATATCACGACGGGTGATCAGCAGAATTACGCCGACTTCAAGGAAATCATTCAAGTTATGAATCGGTATCTCAAGAACGGCGTGAATTTCGCGCTACTGCCAGGCGACAATGCATATAATCATACCGAGAGTGAGTACCAGCTCATCAAGCAAGCAACGGATCAATTACAAGTGCCGCTGTATGCTATTCCGGGCGAGCGCGATCATAAAGGTGGAACCACTCTATACAACCAGTATTTGGAGCCAGTGAACTACCAGAGCTTCACGGCGGATAAGTACCACTTCGTATTTCTGGACGTGATGAGCGGCATCAGCGATGCTCAGAACTCGTGGTTGACCAACGATCTGGATAAGGCGGCAAAAGTCGGTCTCAAGAGTGTAATCTTTATGCACAGCTATACCATAACATCGGAATTGCAGGATGTGATCCAGCGTGACAGTGTGATCATGGTTGATGCAGGACACACGCACTACAACGAAATTGCTAACGATGGAAACACGATCTATGCCGCTACGCGCTCGACCGGCGAGGTAAGCGAAGGGCCGGTAGGGTACTCAATCATCAACATCGATAACGGTGTGGTCAGTTGGAAGTTCAAGACGTTGGGGAGTTGGCCGTTTGTGATGATCACTTCACCAGCGGATAAAATGCTCATGATCGGTGGTTCACAAATCGTCAAAGATACGGCAGACGTTCGCGTCAAAGTTTGGGATGACAAGGGCGTTGTTTCGGCAACCATGCAGATCGATGGTGGACTTGCAGTGTCGATGGACCGCATCGGTGAGACACAAATGTGGAAAGCGCGCTTTGACGCGACTAAATTTTCCGACGGCGACCACAGGGTCTCGGTGAACGTAACTGGCGCGGGCGGCAACACGGACCAAGATGTGATTACCGTAACGGTCAATCATTCGGGAATTGCCCCACAAGTGAAGCGGTCTTTCGGTCCAGAGGGTAACTCTGTCGGCTCTTATACCGAAAAAGGGTTGCTCGGCACTCACACCACAAAATCTGGTTTACCTGAAAAGGGCGGGAAGCACTAAGACAAATGTGACAAAGGCGGATCTGGCAAAGCGAATTAGCCGGCCACTATGGTCATCCCGCAGGGGGACACAGTGGCGGTAAAGTTGGCGGACAGTGAGTATGGAACGCTCGCGTCTGTACTTTATGAGGCAATCATAATGATCGCCAAGGAGACGACATAGTGAAATCAAAATTCATTGAATGTATTCTGTTTTGTGTTATTGGAATACTCAGCACTCATGCACAGTCGAAAACTACGGTACTCATTCAATCTACGGACGAGGATGAGAGGATTGATGTCTCTGTTGACAAGTCGATCTACTTTCCAGGTGACACGGTCCTTTTAACCATTCAACGAAACGATAATACCGCGACAGCGGGAATCATTACTCCGATACTGAATATCGAAGGAACAACGCTCAAATCAATTGGACGACTTAAATTCGTTGCTGTCATTCCTAAAACTATAACACCAGGATTATTTCCCATTGGGCTTAGAGTAACGGATTCCGAGGGGCGACGATTTCGATATGTAACGGATTGTGTTGTAACGGTGGAAGAACACCAAGACGTTGAACAACTCAGTAGATACATCAGCGTCATTCCCGATGCCGGCAGCAAAAATATTCGGACAGCAGTTACACTAAATCGCGAACAAGTTCGAAATCTCATGGTAAGGTTTCAACGCGATAGTATTCGACCTGGTATGGGACCTCAGTTTGTTAGAATAACAACAACGATACTGTTGCGAGACGGCATAGCGGCTCCATCGTACGAACGACGTGTAGTAACATATCGAAGTCATGGCGATTCCCGCAAAGATCGTGCAATGTTCATTCAGTATCGTGCTGCCTACGGTGCGTTCGCCAACATCCGTCCGGAAGAACTTGAACAAGTAATGGTGCCGGTAGATTCACTACCTGATTGGGCAATTCTTGGTATTCATGTCGAACCCGATTACACCATCAAAATCGGTGCAGTGGATCGTTCTAACACAATGACACAATATTTTCGAGTGAAAGGTCCGACAATCGAAATAGGGCTTTCACTCGCCATCCCCAAAGTGTTCTACGATACACGAGCCTGTGATACGATTCAATACGGAAACTCCAGCGCGATGATACGATTCTATTATATTGATCCAGGAACAGGAAATCGATTTCCTGTCAGCATGGGGATAGGAATGTTTGGCGTGAATTCACCAGTTGATGTTGGGATCGGTCGAGGCGGTTTTGCCTTGTCGATGTTTCTGGATTTGGCGGAAATGGTACGAATAGTAAATATTGGTTTTGACAAAAAAATAAATATTGGTTTGGAAATGGACCCGTTTTGGTCTATTGAGAAAAAAGCACGATTGATACTTGCCGTACAAGCGGGTTTTTCATTCTGACGAACGAACTTATGTATCGAAAAACATGACAATGGAAATTATAAACTAATTGTTGTAGAAATAAATGTGATGTATATAATGCTAAATAAAAATAAAAAGGATGTAAAATGAATAATGTTGGATTGTTGAATCCTTATAAACTGGGTAGTATTGTTCTAAAAAATCGAATCGTTATGGCACCTATGACACGCTCTCGTGCAGTGAGTAATATTCCAAACGACTTAATGGCTGAATTCTATGGTCAGCGTGCTGCTGCAGGACTCATCATTACCGAAGGGACTTCTCCGTCGCCAAACGGTCTCGGGTATGCCAGAATCCCCGGTATCTTTAGCGGAGTACAAGTGGAAGGTTGGAAGAAAATCACAAATGCTGTGCATGCCAAAGATGGAAAAATATTTGTTCAGCTCATGCATACAGGACGAATCGGTCATCCTGCTAATATGCTTGAAAGTGCAAAAATTATTGCACCTTCTGCCGTTAAGCCTGCCGGACAAGTGTGGACAGATGCTCATGGACTGCAGAATTTTCCAATCCCAACAGCAATGACTATTGAAGAAATTAAACATACGAAACAAGAATATATTTCCGCTGCAACGAACGCTATAAAATCTGGGTTTGATGGTATAGAACTTCATGGCGCAAATGGATATTTGCTAGAACAATTTTTGTCTCCTGTGTGTAATATAAGAAATGATAATTATGGGGGCAGCATAAAAAACCGTTGCCGTTTCCTGTTAGAAGTAATAAGAGGCGCAGTTGAAGCAATTGGAAAGGAGATGGTTGGTATTCGCTTATCTCCGTACGGTGTAGCAAGCGATATGCCTCACTATCCTGAAATAGACAATACGTATAAATATCTTGCTGAACAGATTAATAGTATGGAGATATTGTATATCCATGTAGTGGATCATAGCAGCATGGGAGCGCCGGAAGTGCCCATCGAAATAAAAAAAGCGATCCGCGAGAGATTTCACGACACAATTATTCTTAGTGGCGGATATACAAAGGAACGCGCTGAGAAAGAATTGCAAGGCGGACTTGCAGACCTTGTCGCATTCGGAAGGCCATTTATTAATAATCCTGACCTTGTTGAACGATTCGTTAATGATTGGCCGCTTTCAAAAGAACTTGATATGAATACATTTTATACTCCAGGTGAAAAGGGATACACAGACTATCCCAAGTATGCTAAATGATCTAAAATAAATATATAGGAAAAAACAAAAGACATGAAAAATATTTACAGGCATGCGGAAAGAGGTTTTGAAAAACTTACCACTGTCGCCACTGCCATACTTGGCAATTCCATCACATTTATTATTGCCTTAGGCACGGTAGTATTCTGGCTCACCAACAAGCGGTTTTACACTCAGGATATTCATTCCAGCATCGGAGATGTAATTCTTGGTGTCACGTTTTTATATTTGTTTATTATTCAAAAATCGTTCATCCATTTTTCTGCCTCTCTTCATTTAAAAGTGAATGAACTTGTCGCATCACACAAGGCTGCAAGCAATGCGGTAATGAATGCAGAAGAAAAATCAGAAGAAGAGATAGCCGAACTTTCAAAAGAATACACTGAACTTGCTGAGCAGATAAAAGATGTGGAAAAAGAAAAACCCTTGGACCAATTACACAAACCGGAAGTTGGCGTATAAGAATAAAGGTGCTAGATGGAAATAAGCATACACGAAAACGAAAAGAATTTACTGCCGCCGGCCGACCTGCTAGGAGAGATAGAAAAATTGCAGGGCGATTTAAGTGCAGAGCGTGATCGATATCTACGCATGATGGCCGACTTCAAGAATTATCGCCGCCGCATTGAGCGTGACGGCAACAAGATTGCCGAGGAAAGCAAACGGGGAATGTTGCTTCCCATGTTAGACATCGTTGACGATATGGAAAAAGCGTTGCAGAATGCAAACGACGCGAAGCAGCCTTTTATGAAAGGAATGCGAATCATTCATCAAAAATTTCTTGCAATGTTGGAAACATACGGAGTTCGTCCTTTCGAAAGTGTCGGTATGCCATTCGACCACAATTTACATGAAGCTGTGGCGATGACGAAGCATAAGGGTAGTGAACCGGGAATAGTTGTTGATGAATTGCGTCGCGGCTATCTCTGGAACAATGAACTATTTCGCCCTGCACAAGTGCGAGTTGCCGGATAATGTACGAAATACTTTAAGTAAAATTATCGCCTTTTGTGCTATGCTTCTTTCAATAATGAGAAAATGAGAACAGCAGAAAAAGTCAAGATTGTGAGTTGTTTTTCAATGAACGAATAAGCTCAATTTGTTATTTCGTAGTTACGCAGCAACAGAGAAATTTAAATCAAAAGTATGATTCCTCCTATCCCTTAATCATATATCGGGCTCCAAAAAGGATTAACTACTTTTTCATCCTTTAGGGCTATTCCCGGTTAACAAACTTATCCATAAGTTTTTTTTGTCTTCAGGAAATAATTATTTACCCTTAACTGGTAGAACAACATTCCTTCCACTTTTCAGAAGGAAGGACAATTGAAGGAACAGAAGGGTAAAGCCGTAATCCATTGTGGAAAGGTGATGTACTATGAGTTGGCTGCGCTCGCAGGAAAGAATGAGGAGTTTGTTGGAAAACTCCAAGAAAAATACAGGATGGTCAAAGAGGGAGACGGATAATATATTCAGAGAACCCTATGAGCATTTTGAAAAATTAGACAGCGAGTTTATTATGCCAAAAGCACCTTTGAAGCAAAGAAGACAACAAAATGCAAGTAAATCATAATTACTTAAATCCATCACAAGAGAAAAATTATGAAAAATAAAATATTCACCTTCTTTGTCATAGCATGTATGGCAGGACTTATTTTAGCGGGCTGTGAAAAAAAATCAGAACAGAAAGTTGAGGAAGCCAAGCAAGAACTAAAGGAGGTAAAAGCCGGTTACGTTGCAGAATGGCAAAAATTTAAAACCGAGTCTGAAGCACAAATCAAGGCGAATGAAGACAGAATCGATGCATACCAAGAAAAAATGGAAAAAGCCGGTCACAAAGCTAAAGCGAATTTCAAAGAAGCAGTAGCAGAGTTAAAGCAAAAAAATCGCGAACTCAAAAAGAAGTTGGATGAATATGAAGACCAGGGAGAAAGTAAATGGCAAGAGTTCAAGACGAATTTCAATTATGATATGGATGCGGTTGGAAATACAATGAAGGATTTATTTAAAGATAAGGATTAACAGCACTGCGACGTTTTTCAATTGACAAGGGAACGACCTGAAGCTCTGTCTTTCTCTTGTCTACATCTCGGACAACAGACAACGAGGAAGCATTCTATTGTTCTTCGTTCTGATGCCCCTGGGGCTGAAAGTGGACTGACAAATAGCATTACGCTGACAAAGTATAGACGATATAGAAAGGAATGCAATGAAAACACTATACATCTTAATTGTGTCGCTGTTGTGTTCAGTACTAGTTCAAGCACAGAATAATCCTGCGTTTGAAAAAAGGATATCACTAAATCAAAATACCTGGTCAAGCCGGCAGATATCAGAAAGTGAGATTAATCGTTTTTCTGATTTAATTTCCCGTCCTACTGAAACATCATTCCCGAACTCTATTATAAGTTCTCTAAAGGATGCCAGTCCTTCCGCGCCGGATACGCTGGCCAAGCTAAAGGATGCTCTTAAGGACACGAACGAGGTTAAGAAAAACACTCCGTTTCCGGATGCGATCAAGCAGCATATTGAGGAAACCAATGTAAAGACAAATGTCGTCCCCACGGATACGAGCTACAAGAAAATTCTAGTCCAGGACTCGACTGCACACATTTATAACGAGTACCGGGGTTTGCTCAATGATGACCCAATCTATAACAAAAAGGCTCCATTGTGGCAGCCGATCATGAAGGTCTTGATGCAAAATACGCTCGTCAACTTGGTCGATCATTACCTTATTGGTTATGATTGGGCAGTAGTGGGATTCAATTCATGGGATCACACTTTCGTAAAATCCGGTTTTCCTTGGAATAATGGATGGAAATGGGACAACGATAGATTCGGCAATAACTTTTTCCTGCACCCTTATACGGGCGGGGGCTACTTTAATTCGGCACGCGCGAGCGGATATAACTTTTGGGAGTCGTCGATATTTGTATTTGGCGGGGCATATACGTATAAGCTCTTCGGAGAGAATGGCGGACCGACAGGTCAACCGGAGAGAAATGATCTGATTGCTACAACTCTTGGCGGCATGTTCGCCGGCGAAGTATTGTACAGAATCTCATCTATTATTATCGATGAGAGAACTATCGGAGCAGAAAGAGTTGGCAGGGAGTTCCTGGCTCTTTTTGTGAGTCCTGGCAGGGCATTCACTAGATTCATGAACGGGAAAATGTTCGCTCATAACACGGAAGAGGTTTATCAAAAAGAACCGACTGATGTCGTTATTTCGGCCGGCGGCGTATTGGTCAATGACAAAAACACTTTTGGCACGGGACCTGAGGGATTTATATTGAACGCTGATTTTGATTATGGAAAGCCATTCGAGAATAGATATAGGAAGCCGTACGATTACTTTCAACTTCGGGCTGATATGAATTTCGGACTAGGCAGAAAATGGGTCGATAACATCGTTGGGTACGGTATTCTGACAGGCACAAATGCAAAGGTAGGGAATACTGAAATACTTGCTGGAATATTTCAGCACTTTGACTATTGGGATAACTCACTTTTCGAACTGTGTACAATGTCATTCGGCGGCGGAGTCATTACAATGACGCCGCTCGCTAAAGGGACGAATCTGTACATAGATTTTCATGTAGCTGCAATACCTTTTGCAGGTAACTCAACCCAGGTCATAACGGATACGTCGGAGGGAAGAGATTATAATTTTAGCGGGGGAGCCCAGGCTAAGTGCGCTATCACGCTGAACATCGGCGGTTTGTTTAGTGCATCCCTGTTGAGTTATTATTACTGGATGCATACGTATGTCGGTCCTCCGGGTGATAACTTCATTGGTATCTTAAAACCCAGAATTGAATTCCACCTCTTCAGCGATGTTGGCATTGGATTTGAACACACAATTGATTATGAGGACAGATACTTGCTTCATATCCCCGGCTATCATAAGGTAAACACGCAGCAAAGACTTTTTCTGACTTATTATTTGGCGGATTTCGCTCACAATAAGTAAACTCTTTTTGTCTTCATTGGTTAGCTGTTCTTGAGAAAGGAAGTATCGTCGTGACAAAGAAGCCAAAGAATAGGTTCCTTCTTATTCATGTCATCATCTTTTCGTTGGCTGGTATCGGCATAGTGAAACCGATGTATTCGCAGTCTACGGCAAAGGATACTACATTTCATCCGTACCATGTCAATTACTGGGTAACAGGTGGTATCATCATCGTGGGAATTCCGGCAACAATGATTGGGGCACCCTTAGTAGCGAACAAATCACCATTGACAAAGGCAGATTTAGATGCATTGGATAGAAATGATATTAATCCAATTGATCATTGGGCTTTGAACCTGGACCCCTCGAAAATGAGTTACTACGCGAATTTATCTGATATTACGCTTACGGGCATAATCCTTTTTCCGGCTCTCGACCTGTTTGATCACAACATCAGGCAGGACTGGCTGGATTTGGCGCTGATGTATGCGGAGACACAAATAATTGTAAATAATATATACCTTTACAGTCCTTTCGGACCGCTTTTTCAAAATAGATATCGTCCAGCGGTTTACTACGATGCACTTGGTACCAGTGGCGCGAGAATGACAAGCTGGAACCGGAGTTCATTTTATAGCGGTCATGCTGCATCTGCCGCGGCGGCAACTTTCTTTGCTGCAAAGGTATATTGCGATTACCATCCGGAACTGATAGGATGGAATAAATATCTTCTATACGGTGCGGCGGCAGTACCGCCTCTTATCGTTGGATATCTAAGAATGAAAGCGCTCGATCATTTCCCATCCGATATATTAGTTGGCCTTGGAGTAGGGGCAGTATGCGGTATATTAATCCCCGAGCTTCATCGCATTAAAATTGAGAACGTTTCAATGGGGTTATATTCTTCTTATGAAGGAATAGGATTATGTATGAAATGGCAGCCGGATTTTTTAAAATAAGCATGTTTACTTTTGAAAATATATTTCGTCGTATTTCAAATATAACTGTAATCGTGCTTTTGATTCTGTACTAATTTGATGAATAGTTTTTAAAGAAATTTGAAATGAAAAATTCAAAAGACAGAATAATCATTTGCATCTCCATCTTCGCACTCTTATTCGTGTGTTCATTAAAGGTCGCTGCGCAAAATGTTGAACTCGGCTTACGGTACAATCCTGAATTCACGGGTTTAATAAATAAGAATGACAATAATGCCGGTAATGAATTGGATTTAACGAATAATTTTGGATACTTCTCTTTTGGAGCAGGTGGCGTTCTTAACTTTAATAATAATTTCGGTTTGGCGGTTGATATTTTGTTCTCGAGGGAAGGGCAAAGATTTAAAGGAAATTTCAACGGCAGCCCTCCTGATGCAGCGACGTATAGCTCAGTCGTTAGCACGCAGATTTCT
>JBEKLV010000059.1:0-13184 GCA_050008835.1 Bacteroidota bacterium
GTCATCACCAATAATGTTGTCTTTGGGGATTCGAACATTATCAAACGTCAATGCATTGGTCATGCTCGCGCGAATACCCATTTTCTTTTCTTTAGGGGCTGCAATGAAACCTGGAGTTTTTGTTTCGACTACGAATCCACTAATGCCCCGTTCTGTCCGAGCAAAAACCGAAAGGACATCCGCTAACCCACCATTCGTGATCCAAAGTTTTTCGCCATTAATTACCCATTCGTTTCCAGCAAGGTGTGCTTTTGTTCGCAAATTAAATGAATCGGAACCTGCTGAAGCTTCAGTCAAGGCAAATCCCCCAATAAGTTTCCCTTCAGCAAGCGGAACAAGATACTTCTTCTTTAATTCTTCAGAACCGCCAATAAAGATTGCATTTGCTCCGATGGACTGATGCGCTCCAATAAATGTAGAGGTTGCAAGATCACCTCTTCCCATTTCTTCTTGCATAACGCAATATCCAACTTCTCCGAAGCCACCGCCGCCATATTCCTGAGGAAACGCTGCGCCAAGGAAACCTATATCCGCAATTTTACGGATTAATTCCGGAGACAGTTTTTCTTCTTCATCCATTTTCTGAGCAAGAGGCTTAACCTCGGTATTCACAAAATCTCGAGCCATATCGCGCAGCATCTTTTGTTCTTCCGTAAATTCAAACTCAAACATATCAATATCCTTTTATTCTAATTGAAGTTTCGATTATTTATTATCGTGATGATTTCGAATGTTAGCGAATGCGGAAATATCTTCTCCTCCATCAACACCCAAGACATTTCCGGATATCCAATGCGCTTCGTCTGTAGAAAGAAGAACAATTGCCTTTGCAATATCTTCCGGTGTTGTGAGTCGTCCGCCTGGATTCTTCCCACGTGCCACTTCAAGCATCCCAACATTTCCAGGAATTTTACGTAACGCCGGTGTGTCTGTTACTCCAGCCATAATAGCATTTGCCGTAATGCCTATAGACCCAAGCTCCATCGCAAGTTGGCGGATGTGCGCTTCCAAACTGGCTTTTGCAGCCGATACAGCACCATAGTAAGGCATAGCTGTATGCCCACCTGAACTTGTCATTCCAAAAATACGTCCGCCTCTTTTCATGAGATTTCGCGAGATCAATCCTTGCACCCAGTAAACAAGACTATGTGCCATCACATTGACAGTCATTTCCATTTGTGCTGGAGTTATGGCATCTTCCGATTTCTTAGCGATGAATTGTTTTAATGTTCCGAATGCGAGTGAATGCAGGAGCACTTTTACTGTGCTTGAAGAATCGACAGCAAATTGCTCTTGAATATCATCGAGCGTTTCATCTTGCTTGATTTTGTCTGCTGCATTGATATTATAGAACACCGTCTTGACGCCAGTGTGTTTGATTTCTTTGATGAGGTTCTGAACATTTGGCATCGTGGCTTGACGATCAAGATGCACACCAAAAATATTCATCCCATTCTTTGCCAGCTCAAGAGCAGTAGCTGCGCCAAATCCACTGGAAGCGCCAAGTATAAGTGCCCACTCATGCGGCCTGAATTTCGATTCTTGCTTCATATCTTTTTATACTTTCCTTTGATAAACCGATATTTAAGATAGAAAGAATCCTTAAAAAAACAATTCATTATTCTACCGTAACACTCTTGGCAAGATTTCGCGGTTGGTCCACATTGCAGCCTCGCAACACAGCTATGTAATATGCCATTAATTGCAGCGGAATAACGGAAAGGATCGGTGAAAACAAATCGAGGGTTTGTGGAACACAGATTAAATAATCAGACAGCTGACTAATATTTTTTTCCTTTTCATTAACAATAGCTATTACTCTCCCGCGCCGTGCTTTTACTTCCTGAATATTACTCATAATCTTTTCGTACGTTCTATCGTGAGGAGCAATAAACACAACCGGCATTTTCTCATCAATTAAGGCAATGGGTCCATGTTTCATTTCTGCAGCTGGATACCCTTCTGCGTGAATATAAGAGATTTCCTTCAGTTTTAGCGCGCCCTCGAGTGCAACGGGGAAATTATATCCTCTGCCAAGATATAGAAAGTTTTTCATTTCACTAAATTCACCTGCGATATATTCAATCTGCTTTGTATTGGAAAGGATTGTATGTACTTTTCCTGGCAGTAATTTTAATTCATGAACAAGTGCCGCACCTTCTTCTCGCGACATTCCTCTGCTTCGCGCGATTAAAATTGTTAGCAGCGCCAACACCGTCAATTGGGAAGTAAATGCTTTAGTGGATGCGACGCCTATTTCGGGTCCGGCATGAACATAAACGCCACCATCGCTTTCTCGTGCAATAGAACTTCCCACAACGTTACATATTCCAAGAACAGTCGCCCCTTGTGCTTTTGCTTCTCGCAAGGCTGCCAGCGTATCCGCTGTCTCGCCGCTTTGACTAATAAGAATCACAACATCGTCTTTTGTCAGGATAGGATTTCGATAACGAAACTCAGAAGCGTATTCCACTTCCACAGAAATATGCGCGTACTGCTCAAGCATATATTCTCCAATTAAAGCAGCGTGCCACGATGTACCGCAAGCAGCAAGAATTAAACGCGGTGCACGCACTATCTTCTCAAATACTCCGTCAAGTCCTCCAAGCTTTACATTACCTTCCTCTTCCAGCAATCTGCCGCGCATCGCATTCTGAATCGACTCGGACTGCTCGTGAATTTCTTTCAACATGAAGTGAGTGAATCCGCCCTTTTCGATCTGCTCTAGGTCGAATGTGAGTTCTTGAACCTCCTTCGTAATCTCAACATCGCTAAGTGTCTTTGTAATCACACCGTTTGCAGTTATTTCGGCAACCTCGCCATCTCCCAGATATACAACTTGTCGAGTATGCTCTATAATTGCAGCCGCATCAGCTGCAACAATATTTTCACCATCGCCAATCCCGAGAATGAGCGGACTTCCCATTCGAGCTGCGACTATTCTATCCGGTTCACGAGTCGATAGAACAACGAGTCCATACGTTCCTGTTACCTCTTTCATTGCAAGGCGAACCGCCCTAAAAAGATTTGGTGTCGATTTATAGATTTCTTCGATCAAGTGTGCAATAACTTCGGTATCCGTATCACTTACAAAGCGGTGCCCTCTACGCAATAATTTCGTTTTAATAGCGACATAGTTTTCGATGATGCCGTTGTGGATTACGGCAATTTCATTCCGGCAGTCTGCATGTGGATGCGCGTTGATGTTATTTGGTTCACCGTGTGTAGCCCAGCGCGTATGTCCCATGCCAATATGTGCTTCTGGTAGCTGGCCATTGTTCTGAATTTTCTTTACAAGATCATCTACTTTCCCTGCCTGTTTTTGAATATACAAAGTTCCATTACTAATGAGAGCTATTCCCGCTGAATCATAGCCACGGTATTCCATGCGTCTCAATCCTTCCAACAAAATGGGAAGCGTATTATTTTTGCCAATATACCCGACAATACCGCACATAATTCATTCTCCAATTACGGATTCAAACAAATGACAGCCATCATCCTGCCTGCTCTTTTTCCGTCCCGTCTATATGAATGGAATAAATGTTTCTCGCAAATCGTACAGTGTGCGCTGATTTCAATGTTCTCCGCGACTACTCCCAGCTGTTTTAGTTGGGACGCGTTTTCTTTCTTTAGATCAACAAATATCTTTGTCGTGCCACAAGGTACGATTTTATTCTCGAACTTGACAGCGACTTCTTCACTCACTTCATAACAACATACTCCCGCTGACGGACCTATAAAGACATGCACATTTTCCGTATCCGTTTTGAATTCCTCTTGCATCTTATATATTGTCCGATTGACGATTGCATTTGCAGTTCCTCTCCATCCTGCATGCACTGCGCCGATTGCGTTTTGAATTGGATCGAAGAGTAAAATTGGAACACAATCAGCAATAGTTATAAGCAATGCCACTTCACTTATGTTTGTAACAAGAGCATCACAATTTTTGTATTCACCAGGTGCATCAACCCTGCAAACAATATTTGAATGAGATTGAAGCGGAATTGCTAGCTCACTGTTAGATATCCCGAATAAAGATAGGAACGATTTACGATTCATTTCAACGCTTGGCGGATAATCTCCAACGTTATAACTGAGATTCATCTCAAATCCATTGCGGCTTTTATCCCCGAGCTTTGTACTCATTCCTGAACGCACTTTCGGATATCCAGAAAATATTTCCGGGAGTATTACCGCCTTTTCATTAACGTCAGATTGGAAGTCGGATTTCAAATGCCGTTCCTTTTCTTCGATCGCTTTGACATGTTATTTTTCCTCCATGATCTTCAATAACTCTTTTTGCAATTGCTAATCCAATTCCCATTCCTTCCGACTTTGTTGAAAAGTTCGGCTCAAATATCTTTGAACGTATCTCTTCTGGAATTCCTAAACCTGTGTCAGAGATAATGATAAGGCACATTCGCCCTTCTTGAGAAGTTTTTATGGTAATTGTTCCTGCTTTTTCAATTGCTTGAATAGCGTTTCTTATAATATTGATAAAAACTCCGCGAAGTTGATCGCTATCCGCAATTGCCTTAACATTCGGACATGCAAGTTGATCGATAAAGCTGACTCCTTGAACCTCCCTAAATAAATTGATTGTCTCCTTTAATAAATCATCAATGCTGACACGTTCGAATCTTCTTTCCGGCATTTTAGCAAAGTGAGAGAATTCCGCTGCAATGCGCGAGAGAGCTTCTATTTGATCGATCACTGTCTGTGTTACACGCTGGAGAATTTCTTCCCGTTCCGGGGCTTGATCTTTGAATGCCTGTCGCAGATGTTGAATAGAAAGTTTCATTGGCGTAAGTGGATTTCTGATTTCATGAGCGACTTGCTTTGCCATCTCTTTCCAAGCATTCTCGCGTTCATGTTTGGCAAGTTCATCTCTGCTCGTGCGTAACTTTGAGATCATATCGTTGAATGATTGGGCAAGTATTCCAATTTCATCTCGCGATGTCACTGACACATTTATATCGAGATTTCCTTCGGCAACATCTTTTACGGCACCAGTCAGGTTATGCAGTGGACGTGCAAAACGTAAAGCAAGTATTCCACCGCCAGCTAATGCAAATCCAAATATAAAAGCGTAAACTCCAAAGACATATGCATTTTGTTGTGATATTTCAGCTTCGATATCCCTTTGCTTATTCAATGTTGGAATAGCAATTATACCAACAATTCTTCCATTTATTAAAAGGGGGGAATAACCAACAACATATTCAACAGAGCCAATTTTTTCATTGGCCAGCACCTGGGTTCTTCCATTAAGCACAATTGAAGCAAAGACTTTACCGTTAAGCCGCACATCTAAGAGAGATGCACGATAAAGTTCTGACCGGCTGCTTGCTTGAATTGTCGCACCACGATATATTGAGAAATCAATACCATATTCAGCAGCAAGAGATTCACAAAAATCATCACCGATACCTTTGACGAAGTCTTCCTCATCAGAAACATATGCACTGATTCGATCCTGCAATCTAACCAACTCGTTATAGAGTTCCATCTCACCTTGTTTTTGCACTCGATCTGCAACAAGCTGTCTATTGTAGTAACTTAGAATCACAAGCGGTATGAGTGTTATGCAGGCAAATCCGAATACAAGCTTACCTTTAAATCCAAATGCAGGTATACTATTCTGGTCAATTTTCCTAATGCATAAACATATACCAATTGCTGCCAAAACGATAAGACAGATAAAGAATTCTTTCAGGTAACCAAACATATCCCAACGAAAATCTAATTCTTCTAAACTGATTGCTGCAATTCTCTCCGCTGAAGCAGGATCTCTCATAAATACTGTTTTTGTTTCATATCCGTTAATTAGAATATCTTTCCAGAGAATATTAATTGTTGTTTTCTGAAGTTCACTATCTATCGCTGTAGTTAATAAGTTTTCTGGATACAATTTTCTTCCTGTTGAAAATACCAGCGAATCATTTATAAATTCGTGAACCGCAATTTCACGTACTGCATCATTTTCTAACCGATCTCCAAATTGTCGAAGCGGCTCTGTGTCTTCTTCATGAAATATTGTTTTTTGATGTTCGGATAGAAGCAATGCAACACTGCCAAGTAATTGGCCGCTTGAATCTCTTATTGTAGTCCAAGCTCCATATAGTTTGCCTAACATTTTTGATTCTGTTCGATCAATGACGTGAACGGCATCTTCTTCACCTGCAAAGACTTTTGTAAGAATATTCTGTTGTTCTGGTTTATTCATGCCTACTACAAACCGATCTACTTCGTTTCCTTGCTGGTTATACAAAATAAGAGCAGAGTTGTATCCTTCTTTGCCAATAAGTGATTTTGTCCATAGAATAAAAGCAAGATTATTTTCTTTTGCTGTTGAAAGAGAATATGAGTTCAAATTATCTTTATAACTTTCAATAGATGTTCTGAGTCCATCCTGCACAATATAAGTCAACCAACTATCGGAAGGACGCAAAAATTCGTTCACTAGCGATTCCGCTTCTTTGCGCTCTCTTTGCTGAAGTTCCTGATGTAACAGAGGTGCCCCGATGACAAATGAACTCAAAGTCATCCATACTGCAAGTCTCCATCGTTGTGACGTTAAGCCAATTCCGGCGCTTTTCCAATAGACAATCAATTCAACGCAGACAACACAGATCGTAACAAAGAGAATTGAACAAAGGAGTGGAATGATTTGAGTCCTATCTATCAATGCAAAAAATAGAATGCCGATAATTATTGAACTGATAAGCACAATTTGCAATCCAATTTTAGATTGCGAATAATGAGTAGAAAGTAATTTTCTTCCGTTATAGAGTAACCCTGTTGAAACACACAGCAGAGATATACCGAGCATAAGAATATTGAAATACATAAGCGCGGCAGCGCTGTCTGGCAAAATCTCCGATGGGTTGGTGTATCTAATTGTTGAATCAAAGACAAAACTCCGGACTGCTTCACCAAATCCTCGAAATAGCCATAGGATAAGCATTGAAATAATAATAACGAATACTATAGAACCAATTCGTCCGACACGTAAAATAAGTCTCGTGTTTATTCCATTTTCTTTATCCTTAAAGATGATATAGGAAAATAATAACCAAGCTGAAACCACTACTGTCAATCCCGTTAGAACGAGTTCGCCGAGTGAAGAACTTAATCCAAAAACAAAAGGCGAAGCATACAAATTCGGATTGAAGAGCCATCCATTAAAAAGAGCAGCTGGAAAATTTAGTTCTCGCCATATCAATCGAATAAAGCACAATGATAGAATCAGCGCCGTCGATGTCATCCAACTATGGTGTTTTTTCGCAATCCATATTAAACAGACACTTCCAAGAAACAGACAACTACACGCCAAACAAATGGAGATCAGCATCATGCAGACATCTATGTCTAATGAAGTTTTGCTATCAAGAGTAATTTCTGCAACAAAGAATTCTGCAATCGTCTTATTCGTTTGATCGTTCACAGGAACGCTGTACTCTCCTTGATGCGCTATGTACGTTTGCGGGAATTTGAATGTGACTTGTGTTCCTAGTGCCTGTGAAAGTTCTGCACACAAACTTACTTTCCGAACAAAACGATTTGAAATTGGATAGTTCACTTCAAGCGGCTCACTTACCAATAAAGCTAATTTATCTTGAGCTAATTTCTTGCCTACAGTTAAATAAGTACGTAATCCATTCTGCGTGACATTGACAAATGGTCCGCGAGGATTATTATTAAATACTTGCTTGTATAATAATGCAATGCTCGGTCCATTCCATGCAAGGACATTCCCTTGTGTATCTATGAGATCAATTGTTTGATCATCATTTAAGCTGTGTGAATTAATAGATTGAAATGCTTTGAGTGCAGCAGGGATATCGTTTAGGTTTATATTAAGTGATGTGTCTCTAGACGCACGCTCAGCGATTTCAGTCAACTTCTCGATTCTAGTCTGAACCGCGTCACGAATAACTTTCTCGGCTCGCGTCCTCTGCGCAGTGCGTTCTGCATCCCAACGATAATTTACAAATGATGGAATGAAAAGCCGTACTACGACAAGCACTGCCGTAATGGCAATACAAATAAAAAAGCCCCACAGCGCGGGGCGGGCATAGCTTGTGTAATAATTTGTTATGCCCATTGCTTCACTAATAGATATTGAATTGATTGATGACCCACCGAGAATCCTGTCGTGTTAGTGATACGTACACTTGCACTGATTCTTGATTTCCTTTTTTAATATAGACAAGACGGCCTGTCGCGTAAGGGGCATTGCCTTTTTCATGAATACGGGAAAACTCAAAAGAGACTGATTTGCGCCCGGAAAAATATCCAGACAACACCGAAGCTGCTTGATTCATCGAGAAATATCCACGCTCGCTTGAACCTATTGCGATAGAAACCAGCGCACCAAGTTCTCCTTTGAATTCTTCCACTGTACACATCTTTATGCCGTACTCGATATTCTGAAATACAGCCAATACTCTGGAGTACTGCTGAATTAAGCTAGTAGATGGCGTGCCGGGTGCCTCTTTTAAGAGGTGCAATTGAGGTTGTTGTTTCACCTGTGCATGCGTAGAAAAAGAGAAAAGCAATATGACTAACAGCCATCGCATAGTTTGTGTTTAAATTATCAGAAAACGTAGTGAAAGTCAATCAATGAAAATGAACATTCTTTTCTTTTTAAAAAATAGTTTTAGATTCCTGTCAACATATCTATAGCAGCAAGATAATAAAGCCATCAGAATTCTGTGCATATTTTATTTTGCTAGGTACATCTTTCCATTGTTTAGTATGCCGATTGCCTTTCCTTTTAATCTCCGTCCATGGAATGGAGAGTTCTTAGATTTTGATTTGAATGAATGAATGTCAACTATCCATTCAATTGTCGGATCCAGTAATGTCAAGTTTGCCACTTCGCCTTCCTGAATATTAATCGTTGGTAATGAAAGAATGCGACGTGGATTTACTGAAAGCTTTTCGATCAGTTGAATTAACGTGAGATATTTTTGATGAACAAGTTCCGTGATAGACAATCCGATGGCTGTTTCAAGACCAACAATACCAAACGGCGCTAATGCAAATTCAACTTCCTTCTCATCGATCGTATGTGGTGCATGGTCAGTGGCGATGATATCGATGACACCATCACGTAACCCTTCCTTAATTGCTTGAATATCTTCCTTTGTACGCAGCGGTGGATTCATTTTCAAGTTAGTATCAAAGCTTTCAACTGCCTCATCCGAAAGTGTAAAGTGATGCGGCGCGGCTTCACAAGTAATATTCAACTTTTCTGTTTTCGCTCGGTGTACACAATCGATGGATCCTATCGTACTTATATGTGCAACGTGATATTTCGCTCGTGCGACATAGCGCAAGAGAACAATATCTCGTGCGATCATCAACTCTTCGGCAATCGGCGGAATACCAGGCATGCCAAGCCGCGTAGATACGAATCCTTCATTCATCAATCCATTCACTGTCATTGCAGCTTCTTCTGCATGTTGAATAATAGGCAGACTATACATCGACGAGTATTCAAAAATTCGCCGCATCAACTCTGCATTAGAAATCGGTGCTCCATCATCTGAAAAAGCAACAGCACCGGCTTTTGCCAATTCAGCCATGGGCGATAACTCTTCACCTTTACGCCCTTTCGATGCTGCGGCAATAGGGTACACATCCACAAGTCCTCCGGTGGCGCGTCTTCCTTCTTCCTGCACATAGCGTGCAACAGATTCTTCATCAATTGCAGGATTCGTATTAGGCATGCAGCATACGGCGGTAAATCCTCCGGCAGCGGCAGAAGCACAGCCTGTTTCGATAGTTTCTTTGTGTTCAAATCCCGGCTCACGTAGATGCACATGCATATCGATAAATCCAGGCGCAATAACATTATTTTTTAAATCAATTACTTCGTATGATTTGTCGCTGGAAAGTGATGCGCCGATTCGTTCAATTTTTCCATCAATGATCAACATATCCGTAAGGACATCTTTACCTTTTATTGGATCGATCAAACGACCAGATTTCAAATGGAGTTTCATATTTAGTTCCTTTAATTGGAAGTTCCAAGTAAGTAGAGTACTGACATTCGGATTGCTTCACCGTTGGTGACCTGTTCTAGAATGACGGAATGAGGTCCGTCTGCGAGGTCAGCAGAAAGTTCAACATCACGATTAATTGGACCAGGATGCATTATGGTAATTGGTTTCAATGCGCGATCGACTTTTTCTTTCGTCACACCGAAGTAACGATGGTATTCGCGAAGCGATGGGAAGAGTCCACTCTTCTGCCGCTCCAATTGAATGCGAAGTACATTCAGCACATCGACGTGGGGAATAATATCTTCTAATCTATGATATACATGCACGCCAAGATCTTCAATATTCCGCGGTATAAGTGTTGCCGGGCCGCACACGGATATTTCTGCACCCATAGTTTTCAATCCATAAATATTTTAAAGGGCAACGCGACTGTGTAAAATATCACCCACGATACATATGCGCAGCCCTTCGAGTGAACCGTGCTTTTCCCGCAGTGTCATCATATCGAGCAGCGCTTGCGTAGGATGCTCATGCGCTCCATCGCCAGCATTGATCACATTTGCTTTCACTACTCGCGTTAAAAAGTGCGGTGCGCCGGATGCTGAGTGCCGAATTACAACCATATCGATTTTCATTGCTTCGATATTGCGAGCTGTATCTTTTAGTGTCTCACCTTTACTTACACTGCTACCGGATGCGGCAAAGTTCACGACATCTGCCGAGAGACGCCGCTCTGCAAGTTCAAATGAAATTCTGGTGCGAGTAGAGCTCTCAAAAAACAAATTCACAATAGTCTTTCCCTGCAACGGCGGAACTTTTTTAATCGGCCTTTCCAAAACCTCTTTGAATGACATCGCTGTATCCAGAATGAGTGTGATATCTTCCTTGCTCATTCCTTCCAACCCCAGTAAGTGACGGCTTTGCAGTTTCATTGTCTATCCTCCTTTTGATCATTTTCTATGAGATAGACTGCGTCTTCTTTATCTGTTTCCGTTAGTGCCACTTGTACTTCCTGCTCACGCGCTGTTGGCACATTCTTTCCGACAAAATCTGCTTTGATTGGCAACTCGCGATGCCCTCGATCTACCAACACCAGCAACTGGATCACAGACGGACGCCCGAGATCCATTAATGCATTTAGCGCTGAGCGAATTGTTCGCCCAGTAAAGAGCACGTCATCAATCAAAACAATCACTTTGCCTCGAATATTAAAAAGTATTTCTGTGCTTTTTAATTCGGGTTGATCAAGCCGCCCGCGCAAATCATCACGATATAGCGTAATATCCAGCACGCCAACCTGCACGTTCATATTTTCGATTTCTGCTATTTTCTTTGCAACCCGATGCGCAAGAAATTCGCCGCGCGTTCTAATCCCAACAAGCACAACATCCTGCACGCCTATATTTTTCTCCACCACTTCGTGGGAAAGACGGTTGATAGTCCGCCGAAGACCATCGGCATCAAGCACTTTTGTTTTCATCAATATCCACCTTTCTTAATATGAAAAAACCCCCAGATCCAACAAATTCGGAAAAGGGGGTTTTCAATTTTCAATTAGTTAATGATGAGTGATCATTTAACGCTTTTCATTGTTCGTAGATCACCGGTCATTGATCATCCCTTTCCTACCTCGCTGGATAGGAATTAAAGGAACATCTTCAAAGAACATTTTATTTTTGTGGGCGCTGCGGGGATCGAACCTGCGACCTTACGCGTGTGAGGCGTACGCTCTGAACCAGCTGAGCTAAGCGCCCGCAATTTATTACCCTTACTGCGTAATGACTATACTAAGATAGAAAAATATATGTTCTGGTTCAACTTGTATTTCGATATAGACGAAAATTATAGGCTACCTTACTTACTCCATTCAAAATCTGGTTTACACAACACACTGATACTCAAACAATAAATGTATGTCTTGCTAATAAATTTTCCCATTATTGAATATTAGGATTGCATTATTCGAATGCATTAATTAACTTTGACGTTGTAATTAAATCGATATTTTAACCATTCATATCTAAGCAATATCAAGAGAATAAAGACAGCTTATACAAAGCGAGCAATTCACAATTCAAAGGAGAAAAGCATGGCAAAAAACGCAGACAGTACTAAAGCTGCTAATAATACGACAGAAAGTGTCACATGTCCGCGATGTATGGGGACTGGCTTATCCGGCGAACATATGAAATGTAAGGATTGCAGAGGATTTGGCTTCATCTCCCCTCGAACAATAGCATGTCAATATTGCGGAGGTACTGGTTTCAAAAAAGCCCATGTAACTTGCGATCACTGTGGCGGTTTCGGTAACTTACCACAAAAGTGAATTATCAAAAAATATTAGCCATTTATATTTTCCAGGTAAATGTCACAGACCGGCCATTTGACTTTGCCTAATTCAGTTAATAATCAATTCTATTCATCATTCTAATAGCAATTGATTGTTCTTTATTAAATATTTCTAATCGTTTGTGTTGAGTTGAGGAAATAGCAATAGAGTTTGTCTATTTCTTTCATAAAACTTAAGTGTTTTTTGATGATACTACTTGCAGTATTTTCTAGGGTAGGGAGACCGAGCTATTCTCAAGTTTATTCGCAATCTGAAAATCCACACAAGCTTCCTTACGTTTCTTTAGTCCGATTTCTGTCATTTCCTGCATATAGTATGCATCTGCAAATTTCGGATTCAATCCAATCGCTCCATTGAAATCAACAATCGCACCGAAATAATTTTTCAGGTTAAATTTATTTATTCCACGATAGTGATAAGGCTTAGACTCATTTGGATATTGTTCAATCGCCTTCGTGAAATCGTCTATTGCGCCTTGAAAATTATCCTTGAATGTCCACCGAAATTTATCCAGTTTACTTCATGAGTACCATCTTTCGAACTTCAACAAATCTCTTACCTGAATTATCTAATGCGGTTGCTTCGAGACGATAGAAATAAATACCAGTGCTCACATTCGCCTTCCACTCAACTTCCTGATATCCTTCATTCATCTCTCTATCAATCAACCTTACTATCTCGCGACCAAGAAGGTCATAGATCATCAGTTTCACACTTGACTTAGCAGGTAAGCTGAATCGAATCATTGTACTCGGATTGAATGGATTCGGATAATTCTGATATAAAACATAGTTGCTAGGTACTAATTCAATTCC
>JBEKLV010000006.1:0-34051 GCA_050008835.1 Bacteroidota bacterium
CATTGAGCGAAAAAGATAAAATAGAAGTATTTAATGTCAAAATACTTGCCCGATTGGTGTCTGAGGAAAAGTTATAAGGTCCGAATACTTCATCGGCAATGACAACGCAGTGATGTTTAGCTGCAAATGCGCACACCAGCTCGAATTCATTTTGCTTTAGGTATGAACCGGTTGGATTATTCGGATGAACGAGAACAATAGCACGTGTGCGGTCGGTGAATGTCGATTGGAGCGATTCGAAATCAATATGCCACTCACCATCGTACGCCAGACAATAATGCCGGAGTGCGACATCGTTAAGTTGACAAAGATATTCGAATAGCGGATAACTTGGTTGAGGAACGATTATCGCATCGTCAGCATTGCAAAGGAGCTTGAAAAGAAACGAATAAGCTTCACTTGTACTCGCAGTAAGAACGATGTATTCCGGTTTTACTATGACACCAAGCGTTGCGTAGTAATTTGCTATTGCCTTGCGTGCAATGAGAAGACCGCGCGGCTCCGGTTGATACAACAATGACGATTCATTAGCAAGAGCGGCGAGAATTTCTTTTTCGGGATACGAGAATCCACAACGAGTCGGATTTGATTCGGTCAGGTCAATAATGACCTCTCCGCGTCGTCGTTTTACCGCGATCAAATCAAAGAGTTGATTGGGAACCATATTCCACTTTGTGCGGGAAGAGAACATTTTAGAAGAAACTCAGGAGTTAGAATTTAGAAAATAGAATTCAGAAAACTGGACACAGTAATGAACAATTTCAAATGGCCATAAACTAACAACCGGTTACCACTTGTTCAATCATAAATCGGGCAATCATTAAATCTTTAATCTTCAATCTTCTATCGTTTCTGCTTTCTTCTTGGACATGCGATTGCGCTCGTTGTGATCCAAATATTTTTTACGCAGACGCATAGACTTAGGCGTCACTTCCACGTATTCGTCTTCGCCAATCCATTCGATTGCTTGTTCAAGTGTAAGATTCCGCGGCGGCTCAAGTCGAACAGCTTCGTCTGAACCGGAAGCACGCATATTGGTCAATTGTTTTGTCTTGCAGACATTAACTACCATATCGTACTCGCGGGAATTTTCACCTACAATCATTCCGGCATAAACTCGAACACCAGGCTCGATGAAGAATGTAGAACGTTCCTGTAGTTTCCACATACCATAAGCGACCGATTCGCCATCTTCCATCACAATCAATGCTCCGCGTGTTCGGTGGGACAACTCTCCTTTGAATGGCTCGTAACCATGAAAAATATGATGCATAATACCGGTGCCCTTGGTTTGCGTCATAAATTCCGAACGGAATCCAATCAGTCCGCGCGAAGGCACAAGAAATTCCAATCGCGTGTTACCCTGGCTCTGCACCATTTGCCGCATTTCACCTTTGCGCTTTCCGAGATTTTCGATCACCGTACCGACGTGTTCATCGGGTACATCGATGATGACGTGCTCGATGGGTTCGCAGACGACATCAGCAATACGTTTGAGTATTACTTCAGGTCGCGAGACCTGAAACTCATATCCTTCACGCCGCATGGTTTCGATGAGGATGCCGAGATGCAGTTCACCTCTGCCGCTCACTTTGAATACATCCGGCGAGTCTGTCAATTCCACACGTAAACTAACGTTGGAACGAAGCTCCCGTGCTAAACGATCACCAAGATGACGTGTTGTAACATACTTACCATCCAATCCTGCAAAAGGTGAGTTGTTGACTATAAAATTCATTGAAAGCGTTGGTTCTTCTATAGCAACAAAAGATAACGGTGTCGGGTCGGATGCGTCGGCAATCGTTTCGCCAATATCGACGTCTTCCATGCCGGCAACAGCTATGATTTCGCCTGTGCCTGCTTCTTCAACTTCAATACGTTTCAATCCCTGGAAAGTATAGATTTTTGTTACACGTGCATCTTCCACTACACCATCGCGATGAACGATTTTCATCGGAGAACCGAGCCGAATTTTGCCGCGCGAAACTCTTCCAATTCCAAGACGACCTAAATAGTCGTTGTAATCGATGGTTGTTACCAGCATCTGGAACGGTCCTTGCGTATCCCCGTGGGGCGATGGAACATACTTTATAATTGCTTCAAAGAGCGGTTCAAGATTTGTGCCCTTATCTTCTAATTCGTTTTTTGCGATTCCCTGCTTTGCAATACTATAGATCGTTGGAAAATCTAACTGTTGATCGTGTGCGCCGAGTGATAGAAACAGCTCGAACACTTCATCTAATACTTGATGCGCTCGTGCATCTTTGCGGTCAATTTTGTTTATGACAACTATAGGAAGCAAATTGAGATCGAGCGATTTTTTGAGTACGAACTTTGTTCCGGGTAAAGGACCTTCAGCGGCATCTACTAGCAAGAGGACGCCATCAACCATCTTTAACGTGCGTTCAACTTCACCGGCAAAATCGGAGTGACCGGGTGTATCTACAATATTAATTTTATAGACCTCGCCGGATTTTGGCTCTTTATATAACACAGCAGTATTTTTTGCTAAAATTGTAATGCCCCGTTCGCGCTCTAAATCATTGGAATCCATTACCCGTGTGCCCATATCCTGGTTGGCACGAAATGTTCCTGTTTGCCGTAGCATAAAATCAACAAGTGTTGTCTTGCCGTGATCAACGTGCGCGATGATGGCTATATTGCGTATATGTGTTACTTCTTGCATTGTACCTTTCAAAAAACGCAGGTCGAGATATGATCTCGACCTTGAATAAATAAAAATGCCCCAGTCTCTTTCTACCTGAGGCATTAATAATATATGGAATTTTTCTGAGAAAGAAAAACCTCGCGGCTTTGACCTTCCGAAGATCTCCATGCACTTACCAAGCGAACCTTTAGGAAGTTCAATCTAATACGCTTGTGCAACAAAAAAAAGCTGATCCTTGTGCTGGGTCAGCTTTTTATGAAATAAACAGAATTGTGTCTAACGTATGGTGATGCCGGCACCAAGAGTCAATACTGGAGTTGTGGCAAAACTATAATCGGCGTGAACATTAATAAAAAGTAACAACAAGCGAGCACCGACCGTAAAGCGTGATTTGTCACTTCCCTTAATCTCAAAGCCATTAACAGTCAGCCCCTGCAATGTTGGATCATCTCCTGAGTATGTATAATCTGCAACTGTTAAAGTAGAACTTTCCATTTGGAAGCCGCCATATAATGTGAGAATGAAAAGTTTCTTGCTCACTTCAATTCCATATGCAGTCGCTTTACCAGTAAAAATATCTTGATCACTGCTTGATTTGAAAGTTAATTTTTGTGTCATGAAATGAACGGCAAGGTCAACCGGACATAAAGGAATCCACTGGTCTATGTCGTATCGAAGTCCAAAACCCATATAGCTGAATTTTCCGTAATTTTGGTACGAGGTTGTTGGGAAATAACGAAGCATAAATTCTAAACCAAACGGCAAGCCTAAATTTAGTTGTGGCATTGGTAAGGGTACACCCAATGAGCCCAAGTTGTAGCCACCGGGGAGTGTAAAAAGTGTATTATTACTAAGATCAAAATTAGGTAATTGGTTGTAAACTCCACCTGCACCAGCATACAGTGGATTTCCGTTGACCGAATAGACTGTTGTTCCGGATTTACCTTTTACAACCACATCATTTTTGTCGCCTATTGCTGTCGGAGCAGTTATCGAAGTTGCATATGCGTTGCCGGATTTTACTTGTACTTCATTACTTGTATAAGGCACATAATTAGTGCCAATTTTTTCATATAACGAGACCCCGGTAGATTGTGTATAATTTAATAATGATTTGTTTATATTTACTGTAGAAGGAAGATTTAAAGTATATGATTTGTCTGCGTCGGTGGTGTGCGACATGGCAAGCTTTACTCCAATATCGAAGCCAAGAACATCATGTAAATCTGCCGAGTAATAACTCCCCGAATTCAAATCATTACCCCAACCGCTCAAAATTGGAGAAATATAACCGATTGCAGCATCACGACCCAACTTTGATATTTGTTGCTGCAAATCTTGTGCGATTACTATGCCACTGGCAAATGTCAGCACGCAGATGATTGCTATTGCAAATCGAAAAATGGATTTCATTTGAAACCTCCTTTATTATAGGGAAACGATAATTATTCGTTAAGAGTAAATTCTTTATCTAAAAATCATGTCTTCTATATCAGCAAATATACGTAAAGATTTTCGAGATGCAATACTTACTTAGCGTAATTTCTAAATTTATACATTGTCGCAAGTAATGCAAGGATATTCTAAAGAAAAATTCCTTTATAAATTTTTACTCTAAGTATTTTGTAAACAGCTGAGATAAATTTTCTAAATCTTTCTTGAGTGAGAAGCGCACGGCATCGCCGAACGTGCTCAGCACTATTAACGCATTCACATTGGCGTCGAAGCTAGAAGCTTTGGAAAGCCGGTTCCAGACGCCTTTGTTCACGGTTCCAATCTCCTTGTAGATATTTACGAGCCCTTCTAAATTCCAATTTGGTTCAAGTCCTTCGCGTTCACGAAAGTACTGCGCTACCAAGTACATTGATACAGCACGAAAGACGGTTTCATTCATCGTTGCGAACGGAAGATGAAAGCGTACCATTGGTCGCAGATAATCAAGAATAGGGCAATTACTTGTAACCATATAGATGCCAAGAATGGCGCTCAGGCCGTCTTGAACAGTCGTCTCCTGCGCATATGTGCGCTCCCGTGTTTCTACTACTACCCATGTTTTATCATACGAAGTTGAGAACTTGAATTCGTCGATGAGATGCGCTATGTTCATCGCTATTGGACAGTATTCAACATCATCCTTCAGCGGACAGTTTGTACATTGGTGATATTTAAGTTTGGTCCATTCAGGATTGCTTGCAGTCGAACTTTGGATTACTTGAAGAGTTTGCTCATTAAGCAGTACATCGAACACCTTCTCTTCTCCGTTTTCGAATTGGAACTTGTATCGAAATCTCAATAGATTCGATGAATCAGAAGATGGCATATGATCGCTTTCAAAGTGTATGTTGTCTGAGCAATATGTTAGGATTTCTAAATGATCGCACTCCCGGACAACAAGGCGAGTTTGTTTCATGAAAATCTACAAAAAAGTAAAGCAAAATGCATCATTTAATCACCTTGGAATTCAAACGGTTTTCCTCTATCTTATTTAATAACAAACAAGGAGAAGATTTAACTTCACAGGAAAGCAACCGGTACTGCAAAAATTTTATTGGTTCTCTAATGATTTATTAAACTATAAGGAGTGTTTTATGAAGAAACTAATATATGTTCTTACGTTGATTCTTGCTGTTGTGGTATCGCAGACTATTTTTGCACAGGATACACTTACGCAGAAGAAAGTTGAAAAAGTTGTAAAGGTCAAAAAGAACTTAAATAAAGAAAGCAAAGAGAAAAAAGAATGCACAGATAAGATTAAATGCAGCAAAGAAAAGAAATGCTGTGACAAATGCAAAGGCGAAAAATGTGATGGTAAGTGCTGTGCAAAGTGTGCTGAATGCAAAAAAGCATGTGCAGCAAAATGTGAACAGGGGAAAAAAGATAAGTGTGCTATGGACAGCACGACAAAGTGTGAAAAGAAAGATATGAAGAAACATATGGAAAAGAAGACTGTGATTAAGGAAGAAATAAAAACAGAGGAAAAGAAATAATCATTCTCATTTATTAGATGTGGAGCCGTTCTGATCCTATAGGCATCGGAAAGAACGGCTTTTTTGTTGTACTGTTTGAATGTCGGTCGACTTTTCGGTAGCTTTTATTCACCCTGATTGTCCGGATATTCTGTGATAGTCGGGGTAAAGTGTTTTCTGGAAGAACCGATGTCGAGCATTGATAACCTAATTCTGACAACTGGAAACTCGCCGTATGATTGAACAAATTAGAAAACGAATTACCGATAGCGAACCGTTCCAGCAATTGGCAATGATCATGAAGTCGCTTCAGCCGGAAAGTCCTATTCAACTACAAGGTATCAGCGGCTCGTTAATTGCATTTGCAGCAGCGCACCTCTTTGAATTGCGGAAGACGCAAATGATGCTTTTGGTATCGGACAGGGACCGTGCAGAACAACTCCGAGACGATTGTGCAACGCTTCTTGGTGATGATCAAGTTCGTTTGTACGTTTCAGGACCCGCACACGCCGCAATAAATCTTGATATGAGCGCACCAATTGCACAAATGGAAACTCTTCGATCACTTTCCTGCTCCAAGCGTGTGCTTGTCGTTGCCTCCGCAGAAGCGTTGACAACGAAACTTCCGTCGGCAAAACAATTTGTCGAGCGAACAATCGAGTTAGAAATCAACAAAGAATATCCGTTTGAAGAATTGATTCAGAAACTTACGACGATGAGCTTTGTGAAGAAAGATTTCGTTGAGGAGTATGGCGACTTCGCAGTGCGCGGAGGGATTCTCGATATTTTTCCATTTGTTGGTGATAATCCGATCCGGCTCGAATTCTGGGGCGACACGGTGGAATCTATCCGTGAATTTGATGTGCTTTCTCAACGTTCCATACGTGAATTGCAGACGGCAATTATAGTAGCGAGCCTCCGTAATGATTACGCTGATTTATCACAGACACAAGATTCTGCAGATGAAAGAGAAACGCAAGTATCTGTATTTGAGTATTTATCGACCGATGCTCTCCTTCTTTTTAATGAACCCGTGTTAATCGAAAAAGAAATTGAAGAACTGCAGCAAGAAGGATATTCAAATATTCTCAATTGGGAAATGATTGAAAAAAAGGCGAACGGTTTTGCAAGATTTAATCATACTACGATTCAAAAATTCCCATCCAAAATTCGTATAGATTTTCAGAGTCACCCGCAGCCCCCAATTGCAGGGAGCATTAAGCGATTGATTGAACACGTTCAAAAGTTTTCCAATCAAGGTAATACAGTCTATCTTGCGTGTGACACAAAGGAAGAAGGCGAACGTCTCGACGGATTGATTGAAGAAGAGTTGACGGCGCCGGATGAGTTAGGAGTTACAAGCCAGAAATTAGAGGCTACAGGTCAGGAATCGGAAGACATCTTCCAAATGCAAGAAGACATCGATAAAAGTCAAAATGAAAATAATGTCCATCCTATTACCTATCAACTTCTTCCTGAGGCACTTCATTCAGGTTTCATCTATCCTCTTGCTAATATCGTCATCTTCACTGAGCACGAAATCTTCGGCAGATTGAAACGACGCGGCACTACAAAGCGAAAAATGTTTAAGGGCTTTACACAAAAGGAGCTTCAGCAGCTTAAGCGGGGAGATTTTGTCGTGCATCAGGACTACGGCATCGGGCGGTTTACGGGATTGCAAAAAATAAAAGTACGCGGTGTTGAAGCAGAAGTTATGAAACTTGTGTATGAAGAAAATGACGCGCTCTACGTTCACTTAAATTTTATCGACCGTGTGCAAAAATATTCGTCGCAGGAAGGACATACACCAAAGCTCAGCAAGCTTGGTGGTGCAGACTGGGATCGGCTGAAATCGCGTGCACGTAGGAAAATCAAAGATATTGCCCGCGATCTTATCAAGTTGTACGCGCGGCGTAAACATGAGCAGGGTTTTGCATTTGCATCCGATACGCACTGGCAGAAAGAAATGGAAGCTTCGTTCCTCTATGAAGACACGCCCGATCAGGCAAAGTCCACACTGGATGTGAAGCAGGATATGGAACAATTGTCACCGATGGATCGGCTCATTTGCGGCGATGTTGGGTTTGGCAAAACGGAAGTTGCTGTACGCGCGGCGTTTAAAGCTGTGATGAACGGTAAGCAGGTTGCTGTGCTTGTGCCGACGACGATTCTTGCGCACCAGCACTTTCATACATTCCTGGATCGTATTGGCCGGTACTCGGTGTGCGTAGAATCCCTCACACGGTTTCGTACAAAGAACGAACAAAAAGATGTGTTAGAAGCGCTCAAAGAAGGCAAGATAGATATTCTCATAGGCACACATAGATTGCTGTCTAAGGATGTTGTGTTCAAAGATCTTGGTTTGTTAATTATCGATGAGGAGCAACGTTTCGGTGTAGCGTCGAAAGAAAAACTACGTCAGCTTCGTACGAGTGTCGATACATTAACTTTGACTGCAACGCCGATCCCTCGCACGCTGCAATTTTCGCTGATGGGCGCGCGTGATTTGTCGCTTATTAATACTCCACCCCGAAATCGTATTCCTATTCAGACAGAAATCGCACAGTTCGATCTTCAATTGATTCATGAAGTAATTATGAAAGAACTGCATCGCAATGGGCAGGTGTACTTTGTGCATGACCGCGTACAAAACATCGACCTTATTCGGGCAATGCTGGAGGAACACGTGCCCAAGGCGCGCTTTCATGTTGCGCACGGACAGATGAAAGGGCATGAATTAGAAAAAGCAATGATGGATTTTTTGGAGAAGAAGTACGATGTCTTGCTGTGCACAAAGATTATCGAATCCGGCATCGATATTCCCAGCGTCAACACTATCATCATAAATCGCGCGGATAGATTTGGGTTGGCGGAATTGTACCAGTTGCGCGGCCGTGTTGGACGCTCGAACATTCAAGCATACGCATATCTTCTTACGCCGCCGCTTTCCGTTCTACCGCGAGTGACTTTACGCCGGCTGCAGGCAATTCAGGAGTTCACCGAGCTTGGATCTGGGTTCAATCTTGCAATGCGAGATTTGGAAATCCGCGGCGCCGGTAATTTGCTTGGCGGTGAACAATCCGGATTTATTTTAGAGATGGGATTTGAAATGTACCAACGCATCGTGGAGGAAGCCGTTACAGAGTTGAAGGAAGAAGAATTTAACGATCTGGTCGAAAAGAAAATTGGAGATGGAAAAAAGATAAAAGTGGAGACAGTCATCGAAACTGATATCGAGGCGCTCATTCCGGACATCTATATTGAACACGATGCAGAGCGATTGGATATTTACCGCCGTTTGTACAGATGCGAATCGTTAGAAGACGTCAATGTTATGCGCGCAGAATTGAAAGATAGGTTCGGTGAATATCCGGAAGAAGTGGAACATTTATTTCAGCAAATTGAATTGAAGGTGGTTGCAGTGAAAACAGGTTTTATCAAAGTGAAATTGGAGGGCGAAGTTATTGAATTGCATTTTCCTCCACCGGAAGTGAAGGCCTTTTATGAGGACAATGGAGCACCATTCCAGAAAATTATGCAGCATATTCATGAATTAAAACCGTTCCATCCGCAATTGAAGCAAAACGGCAAACAATTGATATTAACTGCAAGAATCAAACTCAGCGAGAATCCAAAGGAGCGATTAGATGAAGCAAGAGCTTTTTTGGAGAAATTAGTGTTATTGTCCCAACTGCCGTTACAACAAATATAATTATAGCCCTGGTTTATTTATTATAAAGATGGTAAACACATCAGCGTTGACATTCCGTCAAAAACGACGTATCATCTTATCAAGGACTATTTTGACTTAAAAAACATCTGTATTGAAGGAGAATATATCTATGACAATCAAAGAAAAGATGCACGGGACGATTGCTGTAATTACTTTAAAAGGAAACCTAATTGGTGACCCGGATACAGACAACTTGCGGGATAAAATCTACAGTTTGCTGCAGGAAGGTTTTAACAAAGTTGTGGTGGATATGAAAGGTGTTCGATGGATTAGCAGCTCTGGTTTGGGGACACTTATTGCGGGGCTGACATCCGTCCGAAACAAATCCGGCGATTTACGTCTGGCAAATATTACCGAGAAAGTAGAAAGTCTGTTTGCAATCACGCAATTAGTTAAAGTATTTAAGACATACGAAACGGTGGATCGCGCCGTTGCAAGTTTTAAATAATATGTTCTTAAACACGAGAAACAACCGCAGATCTCACCGTATTGTCAATTTGTCTGTACCGTTCGTGATATACGAATACGTGCTTCTGCTCTGGATCAATTTCTTCCGTGGAAAGGTTGTCCGCGGAAGCTTACCGCAGTTCTCAAACTGAAGCGATATCATTTCGTGGCATTACTGTGTACGTAATCTTATTTATAGCGCTTGCTGTTTTTATTCTTACGTGGCTCCTGCTGCGCAAGTTCACGCTCATCTGGATCGATAGGCCTCCAACTATTATTGAGTCCGTCATCTCTGGTATTTCGGCTTGGCTGTTTCTTATTTCGATTGTAGCGTGGTTCGGAGGGATAGTTTTAATGATTTTGGATTTTTTCTCTTCGCACGACACACTTGACATCTGGATGATTATTTTTTCTGCCTTAGTTACAGGATATGGCTTGGATTTTTATTTTCGAGCAAAAGCTGGATTGGGTACTAGAGACACACAAGATTATTTAAAGGAAGCTGTTCAGTTTCGTCGTTCAGCACAAAATCGGCTGGATATGATTGCTTTAATAAAAGAGCGACGTCGTCGAATTCATCCTAAAGGTGTAAACGATCCTGAATCACTTCAGCGAGCACGTCTGCAGGCGAACTTAAGTAAGGTAAAGGAATTGGATGCTCAAGTCGCTTTGCTGCGGGAAGGAACAACTATAGACATTAGTGAAATATGGTACATGCAAAAGGATATGCATTCGCGTCATCCATTCTATGAAAAAGTTAAAGAGGCGCGAATTGAACCAAATCGAAACCGATTTTCCATTGTTATCGACTTTCCAGAATTCCAGGAGATCCAATTTAAAGATGATATGGTGGTTTTACGATTCAATCGCCAGGTGTATGATTTTTTCCAATCGATATACGCTGAATCCTGGCTGAAACCATATGCTCCTTTTTTCGAAAGTTATTTTTTGATGTGCAGGGCTATGCGCGTTAACACAAACAAGTCGGAGGTGTTCTATCCCTTTATGAAAGTAGGTATAGATATTTCTGAATTACGCAAATTAGAGGGTTTCTATTTCAATCCAAGAAAACTATCCGAAATTGCGGCGGTTGCCTTCAATCAAGGCGCGCAAGTATGAATGAAAATCCAATAATGAAATCGAACGATGACCAGCATTCATTCTCGTTTGAATGGTATCATCGAGAAGAATTTCAAGTGCTCGTGATTCTTGTCGGTTTAATCGTGTTCTTTGCTCGGTCCTTATGGGTTTTGGGAACCCTTGCGGCATTGGTCGTTTGTGCTCTGTTCTTACTTTATCTCATACGAGTGCTTGAAATATATTTGATGAAACATGGACGATGTCCGCGGCTTGTTCAGCGATACCATAATCTTAAAACAGCACTTCATGGACATTCTGTAGAGCGGTCCCGCATTGCGATGGCGCTTTTGGCAGCATGGGTAGTAGGAGTGTTGTTTTTACACCGAATTCATCTTGCAATGCTTGATCCCGATTATAAGACTCCGACCGATATCTATTGGATTCTCTTTCTTGGTTGGTACTCCCTCATTTGTACCGTCACTGCGATGTACTTGATATGGTTGTGGAATACGTGGAGCCAGAACGAATCGAAGCATGTGCCATTTCTTGACGGACTTGTAGCGAGCCTTTTTTTCTATCGTGGATTGTCACGGAAAAACCGTTTGGTGACTTTCATTGCGGCATTCTGGTTGGGCGGCTTGCCATCGTACGTCGCTATTCGGCTGACACCGGAAACACCTTATGGGTATTGGATTGCATGCGGTTTAGTAGTGCCGCTCATTGGGCTTTTTCTTGGCGGGGCATACTACACCATGCTGCATCTGCAGAATTCTTCAACAGACAACTCCTGATCCACCTTGCCCCATACTCGGCATCCGAATTTAATCCAATTTGATTTTCGTTTCTGTTTTCAATAACTCCACACATCTTGTACATTATTGCTCCCGCCTAAACATGCAGGCGGCGTTTCAGGTCTATTAAATTGGTCCTGGGAGCCCACCGTTGCAAACTTGATGCGGTTTAACTAAATTCCTGGCGTATAATGATGGCAAGTTTAATCGGACAAAAGGAAATTCGATTTCAGGCGATGTATCCATTATAAAGGAGGATCTTCTTATGGAAGAAACTATTCAATTCAAACTCAATGGCAAATCTGTAGCATTGACTGCGGATAGTGATCGTATGCTTTTGTGGATCTTGCGTACAGATCAAAGCCTTACTGGAACAAAATATGGATGCGGCGAAGGATATTGCGGTGCATGCACTATTCTGGTAAACGATGAAGCTGTTCGCTCTTGTCAGACACCATTGAAAGATGTAAAAGGTAAAGAAGTTGTGACAATTGAAGGTTTGGCAAAAAGTGATATTCTGCATCCATTGCAGAAAGCATTTATGAAACACGATGCACTTCAATGTGGCTATTGCACACCGGGAATGATCCTCAATGCATATTCTTTTTTGAAAAAGAATCCGCACCCATCAGCTTTAGAAATTATTCAGGGTATGGATGATAATTTATGTCGATGTGGTGCACACAATAGAATAATTCCAGCTATTCAAGAAGCTGCGAAAGAAATGTAAGGAGGATTCTGACATGAATAACGATGATTATTTAGCAATCGACTTTACGGATAATGAACCGGACTTTCAACTCAACCGTCGGGATTTTCTCAAGCTTACTAGTGGAGTACTTGTTCTTTTCACGATTGGTGACACAGAAGCCTTTGCACAACAAACACGACCCAGTTTACCGACTGACTTTAATGCATTTTTAAGAATTGGTGAAGATGGACGTGTGTCATGTTTTACAGGCAAGATTGAAATGGGGCAGGGTGTTCATACATCACTCGCACAAATGTTAGCTGATGAATTGGATGTCTCACTTGACTCGATTGAAATGATAATGGGCGATACCGATCTATGTCCCTGGGATGCAGGAACGTACGGTTCGATGTCGACGAGAGGTTTCGGGCCTGCACTCCGTGCGGCTGGTGCTGAAGCAAAACAAGTAATGTCGGAATTAGCCGCAGAATATCTCAATATTCCAATTGATCAATTAATCATAGAAAAAGGTGAGGTGTTTGATAAAACAAATAAATTGCGCAGTGTCACGTACGCGCAGCTTGCAAAAGGAAAAAAGATAGAGAGGCATCTCACGCAAGCAGCAATTAAAAAAATGCCTTCTGAATTCAAAATAATGGGAAAACCGACGGCTCGTCGAGATGCAAAAGACAAGGTTACAGGGAAGGCGAAATATACAGGTGATATTCAAATTCCCGGAATGGTCTATGCAAAAATATTACGCCCTCCCGCACATGGATCAAAACTTGTTGATGTTGACTTATCTGAAGTCAATAAAATAAAAGATGTCCAAGTAATTCGTGAAGGTGATTTCATCGCGGTCTTGCACAAATATCCAGATGTGGCTGAAACAGCATTATCAAAAATAAAAGCGAATTATGAAAGGCCACAAACCGGTATTGACGATAAAAATATTTTTGATCATCTGCTAAAAAATGCCCCCGAGGGAAAATCTCTCGCGAAGGAAGGTAATCTTCAAGAAGGAGAGAAACTTGCGGCGAAGGTTGTTGAAGAAACATATCTCGATGGATACAAAGCTCATTCACCAATAGAGCCGCATACTGCAATCGCAAGGATTGAAGGGAATAAAGCCACAATTTGGGCTTCGGCGCAGACGCCGTTTCCAACAAGAAATGAAGTCGCCAAGGAGCTTGGTCTTCCGCCTGAAAATGTTCGAGTTATTGCTCCTTTTTTGGGCGGCGGCTTCGGTGGAAAAGGAAGAAACCTGCAAGCAGTTGAAGCAGCACGATGTGCCCGGTTAAGCGGAAAGCCAGTTCAATTAGCTTGGACTCGGAAGGAAGAATTTTTTAACGATTCTTTCCGGCCGGCAGCAATCGTAAAAATTCGTTCAGGTGCTACAGAAAAAGGTGACATAAGTTTTTGGGATTATCATGTGTACTTTGCCGGTGAACGAGGTTCGCAAACATTCTACTCGATACCTCATCACAGTACCATCTCTCATAACTCGAATGGCGTCAGTCCGACAGATCATCCTTTCGTAACCGGACCGTGGCGGGCACCGGCAAATAATACGAATACATTTGCCAGAGAATCTCAAATGGATATCATGGCCGCGAAGTTAGGAATGGATCCGGTCGAATTTCGATTACAAAATTTAAAAAATGAAAAACTCCAAACTGTATTAAAAACTGCCGCAGAAAAATTTGGATGGAAGCCATCAAAATCACCAAGTGGTAGGGGATTCGGTGTTGCCTGCGGAATTGATGCGGGAACACTTGTTGCAACTTGTGCGGAAGTTGAAGTCAATAAATCGACAGGTGAAGTGAAGGTGAAACGAGTAGTATGCGCACAAGATATGGGTTTGGTAATTAATCCGGAAGGAGCGATAATGCAAATGGAAGGCTGCATCACGATGGGCATGGGATATGCATTGAAAGAAGATATACATTTCAAGGATGGAGAAATCTTTGATGTTAATTTTGACTCCTATGAAATTCCGAGATTTTCGTGGTTGCCAAAAATTGAAACATACCTCGTTGATAACAAAAGTATAGATCCGCAAGGTGGTGGAGAACCGGCGATCGTAGTTATGGGTGCAGTGTTGGCAAATGCTATACACGATGCAATTGGAGTGAGAGTATTCCAAATGCCAATGACTCCACAAAGAATTAAAGACGCACTTAAAAAAGGATAATGTATTTTAAAAATATTTTGTTCTTGCAAGGACATTTAATTCCTACCTGCCCGTTAGGCGGGAAACGTCCCGACAGGTGACATGCACACCGATAAAAACAATGAACCAACCTCACCGGAAATCCATTCGTTTGAAGGAGCATGATTACTCCCAGCCCGGGGAATATTTTGTAACCATTTGTACTCATAACCATGAATGCACGTTGGGTGAAATCGTGAATGGTGAAATGCGGTTGAATGAGATTGGAAAAATTGCAGAAGAAGAATGGTTACGAACAGCAATTATACGTCCTGATATTCAATTGGATGTTTTTGTTATAATGCCAAATCACATACATGGGATTATAATTTTAACGGAACCCGTAGGGACACGGCATGCCGTGTCCCTACAAGAACAATTTGCAAAACCAGTAGGGGTTCAAAATTTTGAACCCCTACCACAAAACATATATCAACACATTATACCAAAATCGTTGGGATCAATTATTCGTTCGTATAAGGCAGCAGTTACACATGAATGTCGGAAATGCGGACATCATGGTTTCCGTTGGCAGCGCAATTTTTTTGATCGCGTTATCCGCAGCGACAAGGAATTGATTAACGTCCGTGATTATATTGCCAATAATGTTCTCCAATGGTCATTTGATTCATCCTGTGATGTCCCCGATAATTTATTTCTTACCAGATAAATAAATAATTCACGTCACATGATAAAACGTTAAGTTTAGAATGAGGTTTGACATCAGCGAAATGTCATCCGGCACTGACGAAAAGTAGTTTGACAACCGTGCGGAATAGTTTGACAAAAAAGAAATGTCAGGTGACGATGACGGAAAGACAGTTTACATCGGTGCGGAGCTGTCTGACGTTGTAATAATTTCAAAAGTCAAGCGCGAAAAGTACTTTGACATTGCCGCGGAGTAGTTTGACGATGCCGCGAAGCAGTTTGACAGAGAAGAAATGCGATCCGACGCGAAAGAAATGCGGTTTGATACGGAAGAAATGTGGAAAACAGGAAAAAAATAAGGATTTGACCCGGGCAGACGGCAATCTAGATGTGAATCTTCCCCATATGCCTCTTCAGATAAATGATGGCGGTTTCAGTGAAACAGCAACTCTTGCCCTCCGATATGGAATATGATATATTTATAGCAAGAATAATCCCGAACCAGTTATCATTACCATTGGGAATTTCTATCCTTTTAAGTGTTATGCGGACTGTCGGATAATAAGTTCGGGCTTAAATAAAACCCTTTTTGGATTTTTAAGAATTTCCTCGCGCTGTGTTGTCACCATTTTGAATGCTGCTTCCACAATTTCCTTTATAGGTTGCTTGATCGTTGTGAGCGTTGGAGTTGAAAGCTGTGCAATCGGTAAATCATCAAAACCGATGACTGCAATATCCTCAGGTATTCGAATTCCTCGTTCTTTGGCTACCGAGAGAAGACCCACTGCACTGTTGTCTGCGGCTGCACAGAAAATTGCGTCGACACCTATACCTATGAGCTTTGGCATTGCTGAAATACCGTCTTCACGAGAGAAATTTGGTACTTCTATGTTACATCCAGCCGGTATAGATAATCCTTTTTGTTTTAATGCATCACTGAATCCTGTCAGTCGTAATCTTGCACAGTAATTTCCGGCAAAACCACTTACAGAATGAGGTCTGCCATTCACAATTGCTATTTTTTTTCTCCCTTTTGAGATAAGATGCTCTGCAGCAATTTGTCCGCCCTTATAGTTGTCCGTGGCTATGGTGGACGCTCCAGCCGCTTCTTCATCAAGCAGTAGAATGGGCACATTATTCGATTTATAAAGCGAAATAATATCAGGATTTGGACTCATAGATATGGCTATCATAACAGTGGGTTTGTTATCCATCAATATTTTTTTTAGAGAATCACCTTGTTTGTTCAAATCATTTGTTGATGACCGGAATGATAGATTTTCGGAACTTAATAACTTTTTAAAATGCTCAAGTATGGCAATTTGAAAGAGCGAGCCAAAATATGGCGCTGTAATTACAACTTTTATTGATTGGTCTATCATGGGTTAATATCCTCCAAAAATAATTTCATATACACTTAAAATTAATTTAAATCTATACCCTGCGACAGTATGTTCTGATATTGAAAAAATACGTATAAATAATTTATGGTTTTATAATCAAATTCCAAGGAAAAAGATGGGACCGCCATTTCCCGTTGGGCAGAAAAGATTTTACGACCGCGTCATCCGCAACGACAACGAATTAAATAACATAAGGGATTACATTCAAAACAATGTTCTCAAATGGGTAATTAAAAAAGATGATCCGGATAATATTCCATTGTGGTGATGTATTATGACTTGCCCTCCGATATGGAATATGATATATTTATAGCAAGAATAATCCCAAACCAGCCATAATTACCAAAAGGGATTGTTGATGACCGATCTTGAGAAAATAATTCATGTTTTTGTAGAGACGTTTAATTAAACGTCTCTACGGGTGACACACACATCAATGATTGATTTCTAACATGCCCGATAGAAACGTTTATACAATCCGTGACCTGATTTATTATCAATATGCAAAGATCATTGCGCGCAGTGCGTTTAAAGTTGCAGACGGCGAACAAGCAAAGAAATTACATTATGGATTTATTAAGAATACTTTCCGCGATCTTAAATCCGGAGGCAAATCCTGGTCGCATATCGAGCGAGAAGACTGGCAATTGGTAGATGCCGAGAAGAAATGCATCTATTGCGGCAGTGAAGAGAATCTTCAGCGCGAGCATATAGTACCAAAGTCCTTGCGTATTAAACCGGATTGTGAAACGTGCGAACGTATTCAATCTATACATAATCAAGTGTGGGCGTGTGGAGCGTGCAACTCTGCGAAAGGAACATTGGGACTTTATGAGTTCTTTCAAAAAATGCACCCGGAAGAAAAAAAGTATTTCGATTTCATACACCCGCTTGTGGAGAAGAAATATCTCAAGACGATCATGAAATGCCACGAATGCGCCGGCACATTAGATGCCTCTGACCTCAACAAAGACGGAGAACTCTCAGTGCTGGATATTGATGAGATGCTGAGAAAATAAATGTCCCCTCTTGAGAGGGGTAGGGGTGTGAATGTGAGACAACAATGGATAACATACAATTCGAGATTAAAACAGATAGCCCGGACATTGCGGAAGGACATGACACTGGCGGAGATTCTTCTATGGCAGCAATTAAAAGGAAAGCAGTTGTTAGGTTATGATTTTCATAGACAGAAACCGATTGATGAATATGTGGTAGATTTTTATTGTCCGCGATTGAAATTGGTTCTTGAGATTGACGGTGATTCTCATGATGGCAAGGAAGAGGCAGACAGGGTAAGGCAAGAAAAACTAGAATCATTAGGATTGACGATATTACGATTTTGGGATTCGGATGTGAAGAGCAATGTTGATGGCATTGTTGAGCAATTGCGGGAATGGATTGAAGCAAGAATGACACACCCCTGTCCTTTGGACATCCCCTCTCCCTTATCTAATTCTCGTGTGAGAGGGGACATTGAAAAATAAAGATGGAGAACTCTCGGCGCTGGATATTGATTCGCCCTGTGAGATATTATTTAGGAAACTTTGAACATCTTTGAAATAGATTATCTCACAGGGTGAGGCGCTAAAGAAACATTTTTATACTTTAGATAAGCCGTCCCCTCTTTAGAGGGGAAAGAGGGGTGTGTACTATGAGGTGTGTGATGTAAAGAGTTGGTTCATTGTTGGCGTGTGTAAAAGCTGACACACCACACGCTCCCCTCTCACTATGCTTTGTCTTGTGTAAGAGGGGACGTTTAGAACAAAGATGGAGAACTCTCGGTGCTGGATATTGATGAGGCGCTAAAAAAGATTGAATCATTATAATTGATATCTTTGAGTAATGAAATTGGTTGCGAGTTATTTCGGTGCCATCTATATTATAATTCGTATTTATGTCGATGGAAAATTATTATTAGTCTATCCTTTCTTTCTATTTCAATTATAAAGGAGAAAATATATGGGACAAACGAATGAAGAAAGAGTACTTGAGAGGCTTGATCAGATTCTCAAGATTTTAGCAATTCAGGTCGGTACAGATATGAGTGTAACCGAAAGAGTTCATCTACTACGTATAGCAGGAATTGATTATAAAACAATTGCTGACTTACTAGATATTAAAATTGAAACTGCCCGTGTTCTTGCTTCACAATTTAAAGCTACAAGGAGAAAATAATATGGAAGAAATAACAGATAGATCGGAAAAACTTCTTGCATTAATTTTGCTTGAGGCGATGAAAGGTTCAAAACTCGAAGATAAGGTTGCGAAATTGAGAATGGCTGGTTTTACAAATGCAGAGATTGCTGATTTGCTGGGGACAAGTGCAGCTGTAGTAGCTCAGTTGCATTATGTTAGCAAAAAAACTGACAAAAAGAGAAACACATTAAAATAATTGGGCGACTCTTGGCTGATTATAGAGATACCGCATTTAATCTACGTATGTTAAAATCCTATGCTCGAGTTATTGGTAAAGATTATTATACAAAACTCTATGTGTCGGAGAATATTTTACGTGCAACGATTCATTCTGTTTTGAGATTTCAAGTTGGACCCGATTGGTGGAATCAAACAGTTGATCCTGGAATACGTGGAACCGCAAATCTTGTCCGTAATAGATATATTATGGCTCCTACAACTAGGAACCCTGGAAGACATGACATCTACTGCGTGTACTTAAGTAATTTGGGCAAAATTCTTTTCGATACAAAAGGATACTTCTATCATGTTTTTCCAAACATTGAAAAAGTGATCATAGCCATTGAAAAGGTTCAACTTCCGAGAAACCTAACTGGACATATGAATATCTTGACTGCTAACGACAAAAGATATGTGACCAACTTTTATAAACTATGTCTAGACTTAGCAAAGAAATTAGATAGGACACCACCATACATATTTGAATACCCGTAATAATTACTAAACAATAATTAGGGACGTATATAATTTAAAGGCCTTTGGAAAATTATTTAATTCTTGAATTAATAAACCATATTGGAAGGAAGTTAAAATGAATGAAAAAGATCTAATGGATCGGCTTGATATCATCATTAGTCTATTGATACCAAAATATGATGAGTCCAAATACAACGTCAAGGGATTGTCTTTAGAGATATTAAAATTATGCGACGGTGAAAATAGTGTCGTCGATATGGTAGCGACACTAAAAAAAGATCGTCAACTTATAGATAATGCATTAAGTAAGCTCCGTAGTCAACAGATAATTAAAAGTATAGACAAAGGTGATAAAAAAGTATATGTGCGGCTAATATGAATGAGATTGAGTTGTTGCAAGAAATAAGCAAAAAACTTGACAAGCTAATAGCTCTTTATGCTATCCAAGGTAAAAACCCAAATGATCAAGCAAATATTCTAAAGGGATTGGGTTTTACTTACAAAGAAACGAGCCAATTAACCGGAACCCCCGAGGGAACACTAAAAACATGGGATCATAAGAAGAAGCAAAAAGAAAATGATTGATTACGAAGGGTTGAAAAATATTCTTAAGGCACACCCTGCAGCTTGTGCAATTCTTGAATATGCAAATGGTAAAAAGCATTATACGGAAATATCTAAATTGACTAAGATACATGAGACGACTGTATCTACTATTCTTCAAAAAGCTTTTATTCTCAACCTATTGGAAAAGAAGAAGGGTTTATATAAAAGAACTAAAGAATTTAAAACGATTAATCTTAAAAAACTCGCCAAAGACAATGAAATTAATAGCACACAACAAAGTGAAATTAAAACAAAAAGAAAATCAAAAAGGAATTTAACCACTGATGGGATAAAGAAGGAAATAAAAGAATATTTGATTAATCATTATTATATCATTGAGCATCCCTTCGCACCAGACAAGAAACTGAAGATATCAAAAGCGGATTTAGAAAAAGCTGCTGCTAAACTATTTGAATATTTAGATGCTGATTCTGAATTGGACCAACTAAAAACCTTGGCATTAAGGTTTTATGAATCCTTTGCTAACTATTTGGGATGTGATAGATTCAAAAAGGACAAACAATTAAATGCTTTTAGTAGTCTAGTGAAGAATTTTGAACCTTTTGTAAAAAAAGTTGCATCGATCAAGTCTCGAAATATTTCTCTTGGCAAGATGAGCCTTAATAATGAAACAATTTCGAGCGCAATGACTTTTACGTCAGATATTGACAAACATCAAGAGGATTACTGGAAAAATAAAGATATTAAAGAAGCTTGTATAAGAGTTGTATACCCTTATAGACATAAGGAAGCACACGAGGCTAGAGATTATTTCCCATACCAAATGGAAAGAATTGTATTCTATATGTTCGCCGCGATTATATTTATTTGTCTTGATAAACCAAATCTCTGAGGCAACTATAGCCCTTCAGCCGATTGTGCAAACAGAGAAAAAAGTGTATCTAATCACCCACTCATCGATCAATGAATGCTTGCGGAAGCAAAGATGAAATCCTTTGAATCGCCTCTACGAATGACAAACGTTATTTTAAGACGCCGACTTCAATAAACGATTCTTTTTTAGGTTTGTGATATACCCGGTGAGTCGCTTTGACGAAATCTTCACTCCTGGCTTCGTAAATATTCTTTACATACTTCTGAGGATTCAAGTCTACTAAAGGAAACCAGGTGCTCTGAATCTGTATCATAATCTTGTGATCCTTTTTGAAACAATGGAGAACGTCCTGTAATTCCAAATTCACATCTTCTATTTCGCCCGGCTGAAACGGAACAGGATTTTCATAACTTTTTCTAAACCTGCCTCTGATAACCTCACTTCTCACCATTTGCTGGTAGCCGCTCATTTTCATTCCAGCGCGAGTTGTGGGATTATCCGGTGCGTCGTCAGGATACACATCGATGAGCTTCACCACCCAGTCGGCATCGCCTTCCGTTGTAGAAACTTTCAGATGAGCCGTTAAAGGTCCGGCAAATGTAATGTCTTTATTTAATACTTCTGTTTCGTAGACAAGCACATCGGATCTTCTGGCAGCAAAACGCTGATCGTCCGTCATGTATTCCTTTGTCATGGCGAATGCAATGTCTTCTGTAAAGGGTACCGGTTTTTGGGGATCGCTGACGAATTCATCAAAGGAAGATTCTGCAGGTTCAGGAGGAATGAATGTGAGTTTCCCGCTTGCATGAAGGTATAATTTTCTTGCATCCAAATTTTCCGGCGGCCATTTATCGAATCTTTTCCATTCATTTTTTCCAGTCATAAACATCGTAGCTTTGGGTAAATTCAGCGTGCCTTTATCCTTCAAGTAATAATTAAAAAAAGGAAGGTTAATACTGTCCTGATAAAAAAGCGAAGTTTTGCTGCCGAAAGAAACATTTCCCAGGAATGAACCGTCTGTTCTTAGCCATCCCCCGTGTATCCATGGGCCAATCACTAATATGTTGTTAATTCCGGGGTTGTTTTTTTCTGTACTTCGATAAGTATTAAATGTTCCGTACAGATCTTCGGCGTCGTACCAGCCGCCCACAATCATTACTGCGGGTTTTATATTTTTCAGGTGTGGAAGTATATTTCGTTTTTGCCAGAACTCATCATAATTCGGATGAGCAACTATATCGTTCCAAATAGCGATGGTGTCATCGAAATATTTGGTTTTCGCATTTTGTAACGGCTCCAAATGCAAGAAAAAGTCATATCCGTCCGATACTTTCCAATTGTAACCAATAATCCAATCTTTGGTCAAACCATGCCTTGGTAAGTCCATGAGAGAGATAAAATTGAAATTTGCAGCAAGAAAAAAAGCGCCGCGATGATGGATGTCATCAAAGAACCAATCTCCAATCGGAGCTTGCGGTGATACGCATTTTAGAGCCGGATGTGCATCGATAGCGCCATACGATGTATAAAATCCCGGATAAGAAATTCCCCACATCCCTGCTCTATTATTATGATTGTTCAGATTCTTTATCAACCAATCGATAGTATCGTAAGTGTCGGAACTTTCATCTACGTCTTTATTTGTCTTCTTATCATCAATAAAAGGAGTCATATGCCGGAATACTCCTTCCGACATAAATCTTCCTCGCACATCCTGAAGCACAAAAATATATCCTTCTCTCATAAATGCAATCTGAATACCTTTTCGAATTGAAAACGCGATTTCTTTTCCGTAGGGTGCTATATTATAAGGTGTTCTGAAAATGAGAAGCGGATATTTCTGTGTTGTATCTTTGGGAGAGTAAACTATTGTATAGAGTTTAACTCCATCTCTCATTGGAATTTGGTATTCAGCTTTTGTATAATGCTCGACGGAATACACAGAATCTTCATTTATTTTGCCGTCCGCAAAGACTCTGATATTTACGAACAAGAGAAACAGGAATATATATTTCACGGTTTTAAAAGTAATTTGGTCGTGATTCATTTTGATGTGCCTGATTTAATTTTACTTTCTGTGGGATGATATAAATTTAACTTTATTATAAGGAATCTGCAAGGCGGCGGGTGACCAACTCTGCCTTAGTTATACTCCTTGCATCTGGCTTGCCGGAGAATTAGATTTATGTAAACAGAAAAAATCTATTTAATCACTCATCGACCAATGAATACTGGTGGACAAGCGAGTTATAAGATTGCAGAGAAAAAAAATCTTGTAGGGGCGAGGTCACCTCGTCTCTATAGTATTGCTGAAATAGATTTGTGCAAACAGGGAGAAAGTATATCTAACATATAAAAATTTAAGAAGGAGGGTATTGTTATGAAATGGTATCATTACATTGCTTGTTTTTTCGCAGGGATGTTTATTGCAAATATGGTCCCTCACTTAATCCAGGGTACTTCTGGTGTAGCTTTCCCCACGCCATTTGCCAATCCACCCGGTAAAGGTTTATCATCCCCGACAGTTAATGTTTTATGGGGATTGTTTAACCTGATCGTAGGGTATGTATTATTCAGGGCGGGGAAAATATCGAATTCCAAGATATGGAGCGTCATCATATTTTTTGTGGGCATCCTTCTCATGAGCATAATGTTAAGTTACTCGTTTGTAGATATCCATCGCTAGTTTAGACAATTGTGCAAACAGAGAAAAAGTTCATCTCATCCGAATAAAATGAAGAGTCCAATGGAAAAGATCGATGTCAGCAAGAAATTTGCATTATTCTCTGAGTATTGGCGCCCTAAAGTTATTGCAGAACTCAATGGTCAAGAAGTGAAGCTTGTAAAGTTCAAGGGTGAATTCGTCTGGCATCATCACGAGATTGAAGACGAACTATTTCTTGTCTGGCGCGGCAGTTTTCGGGTCGAGTTTCGCGATCATACAATAGAATTAAAACAAGACGAGATGCTTGTCGTGCCTCACGGTATTGAACATCGTACAGTTGCGGATGAAGAAGTCGAAGTATTGATTTTCGAACCTAAGGCAACCCGCAATACCGGCGATATTGCAGATGAACATTTCACTGCTCCGGTCGGAATAAAAATTTAATCAAAACTGAATAACAACTCACTCCCCTAAGAGGTAGAAGCTATGGATCACAATGAAAAATCCAAAAACAATGATGGCAATCTATCCCGTAGAGGTTTTGTAAAATCAGGTTTATTCGGGAGCTTGGCTGCAGCGGTGCTTCCTTCTTTGACGTTTGCGGAAAAGAAGGTTGCCTCTTCTGCACATCGCATTGACATTTTACCTTTCGGTTTGGAAGAGACAAGCATCGGCGAACTTGCGGAAGGGATGGCATCGGGAAAATATACCGCACGATCCATTGCAGAACAATATTTGACGCGCATCGAAGCAATTGACCGAAAAGGTCCAACACTCCGGAGTGTGATTGAGTTGAATCCTGATGCTCTTGCAATCGCCGATGCGCTCGACAAAGAGCGAAAAGAGAATGGCGCACGTAGTCCGCTTCATGGTATTCCGATTTTAATCAAAGACAATATCGACACTGCAGATCGGATGGCAACCACTGCCGGCTCCTTGGCATTGGTGGGAGCAAAGCCACCGAAAGATGCGTTCCTTGTTCAACAATTGCGTAATGCGGGTGCAGTGATCCTAGGAAAAACTAACTTAAGCGAATGGGCGAATATACGCTCGAATCGTTCCACCAGCGGATGGAGCGGCAGAGGCGGGTTGACGAAAAATCCGTACGCATTAGATCGAAATACATCAGGTTCCAGTTCAGGTTCAGGTGTGGCTGTCGCTGCCAATCTTTGTACGGCTGCAGTTGGCACGGAGACAGACGGTTCCATCGTAAGTCCGTCATCGATCAACGGTATAGTGGGCATCAAGCCGACTGTCGGACTTATTAGCCGCACAGGAGTGATTCCGATATCGCACACACAAGATACTCCCGGACCCATGGCACGCACGGTGCGCGATGCCGCAATTGTTCTTGGTGTTCTTGCTGGCTTCGATGCAGAAGATAAAGCAACCGGTGATAGTCGAGGAAAATCCTTCACCGACTATACACAATACCTCAATCCAAAAGGTCTGGAGGGAGCAAGAATTGGCGTTGTGCGAAAATACTTTGGCTTTCATCCTGAAGTTGATAAAGTAATCAACAATGCACTGATTGTCCTCAAACAGCAAGGGGCAATAGTAGTTGATCCTGCAGATATACCAACAATAGGAAAATTTGACGATGCTGAAATGAACGTCTTGATGTACGAACTTAAAACAGATCTGAATGCTTACTTCGTGCGCCTTGGTGCGAGCGCACCTGTTCATTCATTGAAGGAACTCATTGAGTTTAACGAGAAAAATGCAAAATCGGAAATGCCGTATTTTGGACAAGAGAATTTCCTGAAGGCGGAAGCAAAGGGTCCATTGACAAGTAAAGAATATCTTGATTCATTGAGGTTGTGCCGCAGGATGTCACGCAAAGATGGTATTGATGCAACGATGAAAAAATTTAAATTAGACGCACTTGTCGCGCCTACCGACAGCCCTGCATGGCTCACAGACCTGATTGATAGTGATCACTTTCTCGGCAGCAGTTCAACCATCGCCGCAGTTGCAGGGTATCCGAGCATTACCGTTCCTGCGGGATTTGTTTTTGGATTGCCTGTGGGGATATCGTTCTTTGGCCGCGCGTGGAGTGAACCGACTCTGCTGAAGTTTGCGTACGCTTATGAGCAAGCGTCACACTCACGCAAGCCGCCAAAATTTTTAACCACGGCGGAAGTATAAAATATGATGAAGTGATTAGGCGGTGTGTTATGACAAATATTTATTTTATAGGCCCTGACTAATGTTTCGTAAAATCACAGAGTATCTCGCGCTTCAGAAAAACACAGCGGTTCTTTTATTAATGGTGATTCTCGTCGGAATCGGCGAGAGAATAGCCGAGCGATTCCTTCCGCTTTATCTGCTCGCGCTCGGCGGCGGTATTGCTTCTATCGGAATTTTTTCCGGAGCGAACAATCTCACAAATGCCCTTTACTCATTTTTCGGCGGCTACGTCAGTGACCGCATTGGCCATAAGCGTGCACTTTTTCTTTTTAACGCAATGACCATTGCAGGCTACCTGATTGTCATTTTTTTCCCGTATTGGCAGGCAGTAATCATCGGTTCGTTTTTCTTCCTTTCCTGGACGGCGATATCAATGCCTGCAACACTTGAGCTTGTTACGCGCAGTGTTCCGGCAAACAAGCATGCGATGGGTGTGTCGCTCAATTCTCTCTCTCGTCGTGTGCCGATGATTATTGGACCGCTTATTGGCGGAGTGCTGGTTGAATGGTATGGCGAAACAGAAGGTATCCGCTATGCTTTTATCATCGCCACTGTTCTTGCTATTGTTTCCTCACTCCTTCAACAATTACTGATCAGCGCCCCAGTAAAAACTGCAAATCAAGCAGAAGCAAATCTAATTGCACTTTGGAAGGAAATGTCTGCTTCGCTGAAACAGCTTCTTTTTTCAGACATTCTCATCCGCTTCTGTGAACAGATCCCTTATGCATTTGTTGTACTATGGTGTGTAAAAGGAGTTGGCGTTACTCCGGTACAATTTGCAGAACTGACGACTATTGAGATGCTTACAGCGCTTCTTATATATGTCCCCGTCGCACACTTCGCGGATAAGGCAGCGAAGAAACCGTTCATCATCACAACATTCATTTTCTTCTGTGCATTTCCTGTTGTTTTGTTGCTCTCGCAATCCTTCACAGCATTGGTGTTTGCCTTTTTCATTCGCGGATTAAAAGAATTTGGCGAGCCGACACGCAAAGCGCTCATCATGGAACTCTGCCCGGAGAACAAGAAAGCCGGTATGTTCGGCTTCTATTATTTGCTGAGAGATAGTGTTGTTGCACTCGCGGCTTTTGCAGGTGCGGGGCTCTGGGAAATTTCTCCTTCCGCGAATCTTCTTTCTGCATTCGCATTCGGCATCGTCGGGACTATATGGTTTGTTCTGAGAGGCAAAGAAAATGCACTTTGATGATGAGATGGATTCATCAATAATCTTGGAGGTGTATGATGGAAATAAGAAAAATAAAGAAGGTTTTTAAAAGTCAGCCCGTTCTTGAAGGAGCGGGAGTTCGTCTTAAACGGGCGATGGGAAATAAAGAAGTGCCTCAATTCGATCCCTTTCTTCTTCTGGATGATTTTCGATCGGATCATCCGAATGATTATCTCAAAGGATTCCCCTGGCATCCGCATCGGGGAATTGAGACAATCACTTATGTGCTGAAGGGAACTGTAGAGCATAAAGATAGTATGGGAAACAGCGGGGTCATTTCTGCGGGCGACGTTCAATGGATGACAGCGGGAAGCGGAATTATTCATCAGGAAATGCCGAAGCCCAGTCCTGGAGGCGCTATGTACGGCTTTCAACTTTGGTTAAATCTCCCGGCTACAAATAAGATGATGGATCCACGATATCAGGAAGTCAAACAGTCGGATATTCCTGAAGTGGTCCTGGACAACGGAACGAAAATAAAACTCATATGCGGCTCTTACAAAAAAACGAACGGACCCGTGCGTGATATTATTGTCGATCCAGAGTATCTTGATATTACAGTACCGGCACACTCGGAATTTGTTCATTCAACCAAAAGAGGACATACAGTGTTCGCATATGTAATTGATGGGCAGGGATACATGTGCAAGGAGCGAAAACCGTTTTCCTATGAAGCGGACGGTGAAAATTATTTTGATATCACTCGTGAGCCGTATGCTACAAATGGAATACTGGTGCTGTTTGATGATGGCGATGAAGTTATGGTTCAGACGGAAGATCAAGCAATCAGATTTCTTCTGATATCCGGAAAACCGATCGGTGAGCCGATTGCATGGTACGGTCCTATAGTGATGAACACACAAAAAGAATTGGAAATTGCTTTTCGGGAATACCAGAATAATACATTCATCAAGAAATAACGAGTTGTCATTTTGCAGAGACATCTGGAAATTAAATTGAGATTCTAATGGAAATGTCACAATCACTCTTTTACTTATATCTGAGGAGACAGTATCATGAAAAATATCGTTATTGTCGTACTCGCTCTTTGTTGTTATGCACTATCACTCGATGCTCAAGTTCAATACAAGCAAAACTTCCTTTTAGCATTCAGCAAACAACCCGATATTAAGGACTGTAAAGCCGCGTATTCCTTTATGTGCTGTAAGGATGATATATGCGCTACTTTCAACGCGACTAAAGCAACCTTGGCAAAAGCATTCGAAGAATTAAATGCTATGCAACTTTCATTAAATAGTTCGATGATGCCTTCTTCAGTACCAATGATGAATGCCGAAGATGCAAAGAAACTTTCAGAACAATTAGAGAAGATGACAGAAGAAGAAAAACAGCAATGGGCATTGCAAAACGCAAAGAATTACATGCCCTCGACGACTGTACATGCAAACAAGGATATGGACAATCAACCGGTGACTGATGCTGTCAAATGTGTGACTGACCAGCAGGCGAAAGATATCCAGAATATCAATGCTTCGACGGATTACAGAACACAATTAAGTACAATAGAAAAAAAATATGAATCTAAAAAAGAAGAAGCCGTGAATAAGTTTCAGTCAGTTACCGGTACAACATACAATCCTTCATCTCCTGTACCGTACTTGACTGGAGAGTCAAGTGACGTCGAGAATGCCAGGTTTGATAAGGCAATTGAAGAGTATAAAAAAACCGTTCTGCCAATTTACAATAGCGAAATGAAAGAAAAATTAAATAATGTATTGCAAGCTGAGCAGGGCCTAGTACGAACATACACACAAGTCGAAGAAAAAATTGCGTTAACTAATTATGGTGATGATGCACAAGAACCTACCAATAAAATGCATCTCATTACGACTCACATGAGCGTTTTGCAAAATGTGAGAATGAATATAGATATATTCGAGGAAGTTCTATCTGATTATGCAAGTCAATATGCAGCTTTGATGAAAATAAAGTCAGTGGAAGAAGCCACTCAAAAGAAAAACTAGTAACTATTCTTTGATTATTTAACAGTATTTGGAATTTTATTTCATATTTTTATGAAAGTTACCATGAAGACAAAGTATCCAATCGAATGCTACGTTGATAAAATTGAGGATCTGTCTACGATCCCTGAAAAGATTGCTGATGGAATCAGAAAGACTGTAGAAGACTTTGCAGTGCGCCATGAAAATTTAGAAGAAGCAAGGGCATCTCAAAAATCCCAACCGGATAAATGGTCAAGAAAAGAAATTCTAGGCCATTTGATTGATTCCGCCACTAACAATCATCAACGATTCGTTCGTGTTCAGTATATGAAGAATTTGAACTTACCCCCGTATGAACAAATCGAATGGGTGAAAATACAACAATACAACTTGCGCACGTGGAAAGAATTATTAACTCTCTGGAAGTCTTACAATTTCCACCTTGCCCACATTATCAAACACATGCCGATAGAATGTTTGGAAACATCGTTGACCATCGGTTCCGGCGAACCAGTGACAATTGGATATGTCATTGTAGATTATTTGGGACATATGCAGCATCATCTCCGGCAGATAGAACATATGTGATTTTATTAATTTTTTGTTGGTGATAATGATGAGCAGGCCGATGTCTTTTACAATGCACTTTCCAAGCTTAAGTAGTACGTCCGCAGTGGAGCAAGATTGCCCAATAATTCTACGTAATAGTAATTGGTCAAATTCTTTACTGTCAATCCGATGGAAAGCGGTAGACCTAGGTTGTTAAGGTTATAGGTGATACCGGCATCTATGACATTGCAAGCAACACGATATTCTCCATCAACAATGGGAGCAAGACGAACAAGGTTTTCGTCAATCGCTTCCACACGGCTCACGTAGCGATAATTCACTTCTGTCTGCCACTGTTGGTAGTGTGCAGTAACCGATATGTAAAATAAATTGCGTGGGCGGAACTTGAGAATAGTATTTTGGTCCAAATCGACAGGATCAATATATGTATAGCTTATATCCGTTGTCAGAAATCGATTGAACATATCTGCCTTAATCCCAAATTCAATACCGCGAATCCTTGCTCTCGTTACGTTGTTGAACTGTATCTCAACTGGTGGTGTCGGATTAACACCAGCTTCTATGAGATCATAGAAATTATTCTGGAAAAGTGCTAAGTCAAGAAATACTCGTTCTCCTACCCATTGAGAACCTCCAATTTCAAATGAAACACTGCGTTCCGGTTTTAAACTGTCGTTCGGTGCGACAGTGATCTGGCTAAGTCCCGTATTAACAGAGGTAAATAATTCGCTCATCGAGGGGTAGCGAAATCCTTCGCCGAAAGAAGTGCGCAGTGTTGTTGTTGGATTGGGAGAAAACACAAAGCCGATTTTTGGATTCAACTGAGATGGAGAAGAGGCGGCAGGTGACGCGAATATCTCTTTCCATATTCTCTGCCAATCATATCTGATTCCCGCCGTCAGTTTGAGTGATTGAATAAGAGTAAGTTCATCTTGGGCATAAAACCCCGCGCCTATACCAGGATGCGAACCAAAAATATCAGAATTGATACGGTCGTAGTTTGCAGCGATGCCGCCTGTTACCACTTGAATAGGTGAAATCTCATACGTCGCCTGCGCTTCCACCTGAGTGGTGTGCGATGCTGCGGTATTGCCAACCTGCCCGTAAATATTATCCTGCCAGAAATTGCCAAAGTAGATTGCTTTCAGTGAATAAAAGAATTTATCAGATAAAATTTCTTTATAGGCAAAACTTACATTACCGCGGGTCGAATTTACTTCACCACCTAATTGTGAATCTGCAGGCCGCGTCGCCTCACTAAGACTCTTCCACCAGAAGAAATTGCCGTGATCTCGCCATTGAATATTAGTCGTAAGAGTTGCGCTTTGATACTGCGAAAAATTATAATTGAATTTTGAGTACACACCCCATCTGTGATATACATCGTTCTCGCGATAGCTTTCGTCCACCATTCGAGAGACACTTAGAAGATATCCGAAAGAACCGACACAGTTGGAATAGCTTATAAAACCGCCGGTATTAAAGCGGGTTTTGGAAGACCAATCCCATTCAGCGTACTTTGGTCGAGCGTACATACCTGAAAATAATCGAAATCGGATCTCGGGTATCTCGCTAACCTCTTTCGTAATGACATTGATAACGCCGCCAAGCGCACTGGATCCGTACAAGGCAGAACCGGCGCCCTTTACAACTTCAATCCGGTCAATTTGAAACATGGGAACTGTTTCCCATGGTATCTCACCTGTATCGCCGGTAATGTACGGAAGTCCGTCAATCAAGATAAGCACACGGCTTCCGACACCTCTGCTGTAACCGGATGACCCGCGGATATTCACTTGATCCTGCATCATATTGACGCCCGGAACATAGCGAAGAGCATCATCGAGTGTTACAGAGACATGATCGGCAATCATTTTGGATGACACGGTTGAAACACTTACAGGAACATCCCGCAAGCTTTGTTCCCGCCGGCTTGCAGTGACAACTACTTGATCTGCCTGTATTGGAGCTTGCAAGAGATGCGAATCAAGATGCAGTTCAGTATTAGGTTGAATCGAAATTTGATAAACTGTATCTGCAGTGTACCCAACGAGGGAAAACGTTAAGTCATATGTTCCGGCCGGAATTCCATTCAATTTAAATTTTCCATGGATGTCTGTTATTGTACCACGAATAGTACCTCGCAGCATAACGTTGACTCCGGCAAGCAGCTCTTGCGTTTTCGTATCAGTTACAGATCCTGTGATAGATCCAGCATTCGGTTGTGCGATAGTACTTTGAAGTAAACAAACGAGGGCAATATAGAGAGAATAATGTTTCAAAACGGTTGCGGTGGTGGATTACGGAAATCAACCTGAATGTCGATTCCTTTCACCTGATAGTTGTCGTTCACTATGACATTGCCGGGTTGTGAAAGATTGGTTGAATCCTTATAGAAGCCTACGACCCGGAATACTCGCACGCCGCGATTTATCAAATCGAGACTGACTTGTTGAATAACTCCGACATATTTGTACGTCCCGGAATGCAAAGGAAATGAATATGGAATTGAGTCGACAGCTGATAATGGAAGCGATTGATTCATACTCGGATACAAAAAGATTGTATTGGGATTCGAAAATAAACCCGAATAGACATTTGCAGAATCGAGCGGGTAAATTTGGGAAGCAAAAATCCAGAGATTGATAAGACTATCCGTTGGCCACGAGCCCGGCGTAAAGTAAACAGTACCGCTGAACCCGAGTTCAACAGGAGGTGGAGGTGCAAGTCCGCCATCACATGCTGCGAGCAATAAGCAAAGAATTATTAGGACGATGGATCTCATGATAACACGAGAATAGTACAAATTGGATTAAAGAGATGCAATGCCTGAAAAAATATGCCCTCATAGCCTAAGCAATCTCGTATTAGCGGATTTTATTTGTACGTGGCTTCCTTCTGTATGAACTTTTTTACGGATTACACGTCCAATATCTATAACATTCCACAACAATTAACGCGTTTCGGACTTTAACCATTTATAATTATGAGTCCTGCAAATAAAAAGTGTTTCTTCCATCAGTGTTTTTTAAGAAATCTCGTAAAAATGACAATCGGGTTAGGATTGGTTTATATTGTGTATTTATGGACTAACCAACCAGACGCAAGTATAAGAAATGGAAACAGTCATCGCCGTTCTCCTTATATATTTTCGATACAAGGGGCGAAAGAATTTAATAGCGATGAACGCAGAATTGCACAGCATTTTGCTACAGATACTTTACCCGGATTGATGCGGCGCGGATTGATCAAGAAGTACGAGCGTAATGAATCAGGGAATGTATTGTTTGTTGCAGGCAAGCTTTGGAAGGAACGGTCAAGATTCTTTAAAGAGAGCCTACTTTTAGAAGCGTTGGTGTATAACAAAGTTAATGGTTATGCATTAGATACACGAATTGTTGACCACCGATCACAGTGCTTGTATGCACATGCCGTTTCTGCAGATCGAAAAGAATTCTTTGATTGATACAAGCACGATTTTCTGGATTTCCCCTACCACATTCATTATATTAACAATGATTTACTCGGAAATCATTGTGCTCAAACCTATAAAATCTTTGGGTCAAAACTTTTTACGGGATGAAAACATCCTGCATAAGATTGTGGAGAGTCTTGATATTCAGAGCGGCGATGTTATCGTCGAAATCGGTTCTGGGCAAGGTGCGCTTACCAAACATCTGTCCGACAAGCTGGTGAAACTTATCGGCATTGAGGTGGACGAAAGGGCGGTTCGACTTCTTCGAGAACGATTTGGTGAAAAGTTGGAACTCATCCACCAAGATGTTCTCGATGTCAATCTTGGCGAACTTGCACAGAACAATGGCGGAAAAGTCCGTATTGTTGGTAATATTCCGTATTATCTTACAAGTGAAATTCTCTTTTGGCTTTTTGATGCACGAATAGCAGTTGTTGATGCGACGTTGATGGTGCAATTTGAAGTAGCGAGGCGTCTCGTTGCGCCTCCGAAGAACAAAGAATACGGAATACTTTCAATCTTTACACAATTCTACACCGAATGTGAAATGCTCTTTAAAGTTTCACGCAATTGTTTTTTTCCGAAGCCGGAAGTGGATTCTGCCGTTGTACAGTTTAAATTTAAAGAGCAATTGCCAGACTGTGATGAAAAGCTTTTTCGATCAATTGTGCGTTCTACATTTGGCCAGCGGCGAAAGACAATGCGAAATGGATTGAAGTCTATGGGATTTGATGATAGTGTACTTGATCGAATATCATTTGATTTTAAAAAAAGACCGGAAGAATTGGGAGTTGAGGGATTTCTTTTACTTACGAGTAACTTATCTAAAATTCTAAATTCGAAATCCATTTCTTGATTTATAATTTTATTCTTTAATATTATTTAAATATTTGGATTTATTTATAACCATGAAAAAGTTAATTTCGTTTCTTGCCCCGGTTGATTTAGTTTCCATCGTTTTCATGCTTTTTCTGATTGGATTGAATC
>JBEKLV010000060.1:0-13162 GCA_050008835.1 Bacteroidota bacterium
GAAAAAAGACTCATGAACACAAATATGCAAATATACATTTTCATACATTTACCTGATTTGTTAGTATGGTTCATCAAATCTCTATAAAAAAAATAGAAAGAGCAATAATAAAAAAACGATTGCTACAATAGAGAAGTAATCGGGAATGTGTTCAAAGATTCTTTTTCCAAAGACATTATAGCGAGAAGATTGATGCCGAAAGTCGGAAGTTCCTGTTATAATAATCCTTTTAACTTATCATATCGGGCGCGACTAATAAGAAATTTAGTTCCATCTTTCAGAATTGCCATTCGTTCCCTGTTCAGATGCGTTTTGCCCTTTGTCTTGATGGTAATATAATCATCATATGTTTCGATGTAGTCAATCTTCTCAACTGAAATAACATGAACTTTAGAACTGTCTTTTACGAGGACGCGTTCCAAGTGCAGAGATTTCATGCCGCCCAAGGATTATCCCTTTAGTATGACGACTATAACTTAAACCTCAACCGAACGACGGGTAATATAATTTCTGAAACTAATCTCCGTTCCTAAAATCGATTAATTTTTTGATCGAATATTTAATTTCCGAGAAGGTACTTTCACATGATTCTCCTTTAGGCGATTGAGACAAAAAACCAATTTTGAGGCTCTCTTTTTGATCAAGACAAAAATATCGGGCAAGATTCCAGTATTTACCATCGAATGAATAATGAAAAGCATAAGAACCATTACCCATTCCTGCAATTCTTATAAATACATTGTTTTCCTGAATAGCGATATGATTACAATCATCAGAAATCTTGTTGTTAACAACAGAGACGATCATGGGTTTGTGTTGCGGTGAATACTCAAAACATAATTTAGCCCATTGGTTGTTACTGCCATATATAACAAGGACACCAGCATCAAACACCGTTTTAAAGGCGACGCTTACTTTGCAGCTAAATAGAAAATTGCTATCCGGAACAAACAGTGCCATTGGCGCCGTAATTGCATAAATGTCGTGCTGAGGATCAATAAATAATCTTGACCCTTTTCCGGCATTAATGGTAAACGAATTGCCAACAACTTTCCAATCAATTGGCTGGTTATACCATATTATTTCTTTAGGGATAGTGCTAATTTTAACACTTCCCGTTGTTGGCTGTTTGGTATATCCAAGCATAGAACCATTTGGTGCGAAATATGCGACCCAGCCATCGATGCCTTTTTCAGCAGGGGCTTTATTAACATCGCGGTCGAGCTGCATAAGCAAGGATGCTTCATCTTTTGTCTCTTGTGCCACAAGAATTCCGATTGGAAAAATGAAATACAACGCAATAATCAAAAATAGTTTCTTCATAATTGTCTCCTTTATTGAGAAGTGCAGGTCTTAATTAAGAATCTGAGCAAAAACTCTCATAAGTGCAAGCGCTTGATGTTTCCTAAATTAATCTGTAATTATACGGTGAACCGTAAAAGGAGTTATTAATGAAAAAAGAAGAACAGGCATTGGAATATTTTAAGAATGGATTTAATTGCGCGCAATCCGTGTTTGTTGTTTTTGCAAAAGAGCGCGGATTAGATGAAGTGACTGCGCTCAAAATCGCCGGTGGATTCGGTTCCGGTATGGGACGCTTGCAAGAAACTTGCGGCGCTGTTACTGGTGCGTTTATGGCGATTGGTTTAAAACATGGAAAAACTTTAGGTGATGAAGGAACTGAAAAGCGCGATAAAACCTATACGCTTGTGCGCGAGTTCAATACTACGTTCAAAGAAATATTCGGTGCAACAACCTGCCGAGATTTACTCCAATGCGATTTAACAACCCCCGAAGGCAGCAAATATTTTACAGACAATAACCTTCACGAAAAAGTTTGTGTACAATGCGTACGCGAAGCCGTGAAAATTGTGGAGAAGATATTGTAGGACAGCTACAGCATCGTCTTTAATTTATCATATCCAGCACGGCTGATTAGAAGTTTTGTTCCGTCTTTCAGAATTGCCATGCGGCTGTCTTTTGCGTAAAGCTCGATGCGGGCGATGCGTTCAAGGTTTAAAATATATGAGCGGTGGACTCTGACGAATTTAGATTTGTCTAGTTCTTTTTCTAATTCTGCCATGCGTTCCTGCTTCAAATGTGTTTTGCCGTCTGATTTGATTGCTACGTAATCATCCTGCGCTTCGATGTAATCTATTTTATCTACTGGAATGACATGCACCTTGGAACCATCTTTCACCAGAATTCTTTCTATCGGCAAAGACTTCATCCCCGCGGAAGAAGCGATATCTTGAATGGGGATAGATATGTTCTTCTTAATTTGCTTTTTAGCATGCTCCAGTGCCTCTGTCAAACGTCCTTTACTGAATGGTTTAAGGAGATAATCCACAGCGTGTACTTCAAAAGCTTTTACAGCATACAGGTTGTACGCAGTTGCAAAAATAATAGAAGGCGGTTGGTCAACAAGCTCCAGTACTTCAAAACCGTTCAGCTTTGGCATTTGGATATCGAGTATAACGAGATCAGGTTTGGATTCGGTAATAGCTTTGACGGCATCAAAGCCGTTGGAACATTCAGCAACTATTTTGATTTCCTCGTGAGCAGAAAGAAATTCTCGCAGAACGAGCCGTGCCGGTTCTTCGTCATCAACGATGATTGTGCGGATACTGTTTTTTGATGACATGGTTTACTGCCTGTGAATAGGAAATGAAAGCTTTACTTGAAAATACTCATTGGTTTCCTCAACATCCACTCGAGCTTCATTACCGTAAAACGTGTCGAGGCGCGAACGGACATTCTTCAATCCAAGTCCACTTCCTTTGCGGTGTGGTCGGTCAAGATCGACAGGATTCTCGATTTGAATGACAAGCCGGTCACCGTGCCTTTCACAATGAATCCGAATTGTTCCGCCATTCACTAAATGGGCAATGCCATGACGAACAGCATTCTCGACAAGCGGCTGGAGAATAAGAGGCGGTACCATAACTTTCTGGCATTCTTCTTTAATATCTTGTTCAACTTTTAAACGAGCTCCAAACCTTACCTGCTCGATGGTAAGGAATTCGAAAGCGAGCGCCAGCTCGTCATTGAGAGGAATGTTGCTGCGAGCTCCAAGCTCGAGACTCTTCCTAAAAAAATCTGCAAGCATCAGCGTCATTGTCCGGGCTTTGGCGGGGTCGTTTGTAGTTAAAGCGCTGATTGAATTGAGACTATTGAAAAGAAAATGTGGATCGATTTGAGCACGAAGTGCGCGAAGTTCCGCATCTTGCGCGAGCAATCTCAATTCAAAAGTTTGCCGCTCAGATTCATTGGATCGTTCGAATCCGATTATAACATAATGCATGGATGCGATAAGGAGAAAGATTAGCACAAGTGTACTAAAAATTCCAGCAATCCAAGGTTCATAAAGCGGTGATATGGATGAGGCAATTTTTAAAGAATCTACTAAATGTACCCAGCCGTATCCGATAACGAGTTCAATGCCAGCGGCAATACAAGCGGCTACGACGAACATAGAAAGTAGATTATACCATTGTGTGGTTTTGACGGGAAAAATTCTGCACAAGTAATATGAAGAAAGGCAGATGAATGCAAAGAAAATATTCAATGGTATGTCGGATAACAAGAACGCCGCCCACTGACTTTTATATGAGAATATAAATGGTATCTCAATCAGCAGTCCGATAGACAACCAAATGGTAAGATAGAGGGCGAGCGTCCGCCTGTTGGAAAGAATTGGATGCACAGTTAGTTTTTAATCTCGATGCCGCCCATAATTGTTGTTCCTCTAATAAGGAGGCGTTTTGTGTTTTCTATCGGATGACGAGTTTTGTCATCATATCCACCCATAAAAGGAGATACATCAATGATGACAAGCCAATCTTCCGGAATACGCATAGACATACCACCCATCAATGTAAAGACATCGATATTAGCTTCTCCTTTAATAGAGGCATCTCGCAGATCAAGTTCGATTCCACCCATAATAGCAGTGAATTCTCCACCCTTAAAATCTTGAGAGTTGTTAATTCGTTTGAATCCACCCATAATAGCGACGGCTTTGATAAAGGAATTTGCGTCGTTAGTTTCAGCCTCCGAAAAAGCCATGCGGTGACGATGTGAAGACGCCCTTACAATCATCATAATTCCTGTAATCACAAGAATGAGAGGCCAGTAATCCCATAAACTGAAACGAATAAAGTACAATCGATCCATCAACATCGCAGCGCCGATAAAAGTCAGAATGGTGCCCCAAATTCGTCCGGGACCATGTTGACATTGAATTAGGTACGCTATTCCGATAATCATAATTATTACCGGCCAATACTGCAGATAGTCATGCGGATCAATTATGTCCATGTTGCCGAGTAGGAAGAGAATGCCAATAAGAATAATCCCCAGCCCTAACACAAGCCTTGGAGCATAAAATGAATTTTGTCTAGTTTCCATTGCAGTGATCCTTAGCAAACCTAAAATGTGAAGGGTATGCAGATTTCCATAACATGCCTATGCCAGCACCTATAAGCAGGATTGGCCATGAGTTGTGATAATCTAATCCGAATATATGCAATTCTGATATGAAGAACCATGCTCCAATAAAAAGTGTCGAGCAAGCTTTTCGGTATTCCCATGCAAACTGTGCATCCAGCAATTTTCCCAATCCGACGGCAATTATAATTATTGGCCAGTAGTGCCAAACTGGCCCTGCATTAAAAATATCAAATTTATCCAGCATCAATGCAATACCGGCAAACAGTAGGAAAAGTCCGATACCGAGATGACCATAATAATGTCGTTTGTCTTGTTCCATAATAATTCTCCTTAAATGAAACCATCCGAGAGTTTATCGGCCGGTGCCGGATCGTAGTCCGGCAATGTTATATCCCATATTTATTTTTTAAAAAATAGACCATAGGGCAATATGCAAGGAACCTTATTTTTATATTTTAAATATTCTGTCCCAAATCTATTTTCTAAATATAGTTCTTCTTTTTTAACTAGAATACATAATAAGATGTACATAAATATAGGTACGGTTAAAGCAATCCAACTGTTAATCAATAAAACTATGCCTGGCACAATAAATATCACCCAAGATGCATATAAAGGATGACGGCAGAATCTATAAATGCTTCCTGTAATAAGCTCATCAGCATTGTATGCTTTCATTACCACTCTTGCAGAAATAATATAAAATGGGATACCAATGACGATAAGAATTATGCCGGCAAGGAACAATATATACTCTTGAATGAATTCTATTTTAAATAATAGATGATAATATCGACTTATTACAGTCATTATCAATCCATACATAATTGACAAAGCGGCAAAGATTGGTCCAATACCCCATCTACTCATTTTTTTCATTTTTAAAAGTTACCCTTTTTTAAAGTCCAACTATTTCCAGCATCAAAGCAACACCGTCTATGAGAAAAAAAATCAACACCAAGGTGTCCGTGAATGTCTTTAATTTTGTTCCATATAATGATACATAGAATTGAGAAGGAAGTTTCGACGATTTCGGCGAGCGGCGAGGAGAAATCGGTAAGTGGTGGGGGAAATCTGCATTTCATTCCAAAAATGTAGCATGACTGATATTACACAAAGCCATTTTATATACCGATGAAGATTGAATCCAATAGAACTAAGTGCACGACATTGTGTTTCGCGCTTCCCCTCCCAAAATGAGGAGGGGAAGAGGACAAACATAAAAAATATAATTCTTTAAGACGACTTTCAGAGAACATCACAGGTTTGAAAACCTGCTATGTTTAATCAGGATTATTTCTGCGGCGGCATGCCAAATTGCGACCACTCTTCACGAGATGGCCCATAGACACCAGGAACTTTAAGTCCTGCCTGCCGCATAAGCACCGTCATCTGTGCTCTGTGATGTATCTGATGTTTTATGATCGATGCGAGTGCAGCAGCGCGTGTCCATTTTTGTCCATACATATCGATTTCCTCTGGTAACATTCCATCATTCCACTTTTTCACCTCTACCGCAAGCGATGCTCCTGCTTTCTCGTATGCTGCAATGATTTCCAATGCCTTGTCCGGATCAGGTGCATCTTCAGGTGGTGCAATGACCTTCAGTCCGGCTTTATCTCCCATCTCACCAAGTGTTAGAACAATGTGCCATGCCAGATGACCCAGTGAGCGACCTTCCGACGATACGTTCTGTTTGAGCGAGGCATCGGTGAGATTCTTAAAAACTTTGAGTGTAGAATCATTCTCTTGAGTCCAATCAGTCAAAAAATCTTGAATTGTGCGATACATAATAAATCTCCTTTTAAAATGTTTTAGAGGTTTAAACCAATTTTTCTTAGTTCAGTTGCTATGTCGGGGTGAATGGGAATTCCATGCTGCAAATTCTCTCGTCGTGCTTGCCAGCTCCTATCTCCCGGTAAAGTGATGTGAATGTCCGGTTCTGTTTCATGAAGCCAGTGAGCAAATTGTTCGATCTTTGTTCCCATAGCTTCAAGCGAACCGAATGAACTTACGTCCAATGCTATAAACAACTTGGTAGTCTCGGGGTTGAGAGCGCCTCGTTCAATTTGGAGAACTTCGTGCGAGAGCTTACTTCCAGCAAGAGCTCCGGTCAGAAGCTCCATCATAATAGCAAGTCCTGTACCTTTATGGCCGCCAAACGGGAGAAGCCGAAAGCTTTTCAATATTTCATTTGGATTTTTTGTGGACTTACCATCGGAATCCAATCCCCAGCCTAACGGTACTTCTTTTCCTTCGCGGGCATATGTTGCTATTTTTCCATGAGCCGCTTGACTCATTGCAATATCGAGAACAATAGGATCTTGACCATATCGAGGTACACCGATACTAAGGGGGTTATTGCCTAATAATGGTTTTGTGGAATTCCAGCCCAAGGTATTTGGAATTGCGTTCGTTGTGCAGATACCAATTGTGTTGTCTTGAGCGGCTCTATACGTATACGCGAATGCACGCCCCCAGTGAGTTACATTTATCGCGCTACAAGCACCGATACCGAATTCCTTCGCACGCTCAATCGCGATGCCCATTGCATGAAGTGATACGAAGCGACCGGGGCCGTTATCACCATCAATTATGCATGTTGCTTTATGCTCCTTCACAATTCTAATATTCGGATTTGCCGTAGCTTTGCCTTTCTGAATTCCCTTCAATAAGGCAGGCAGCATACGGACTCCATGTGAAGGAACTCCCATAAGGTCCGATTCCGTCATAATCTCCGCTTCGATGCGAGCGATGTGCGGCGTGACGCCAACTTCTTGAAGTGCTTCTTCAACCTGTAGAATCAACTTTTTATGTTCGATACGAATGTGCTCAGTCATGCCAAGTCCTGTGCCGGTCAATCCAATATGCCCAAACGATGAAGAGCCATTGAGCGAGTCCTGCATATGCGACTGCTATTATATTCGGTGGTGGCGGCGATATAATGTTTGCGATGTAGGAAATCAGAAGCATTGCAATCAATCCCCAAAAGGCATAATTTCCGACACGATCAATCGATTTTGTTGTTCTAAAATAAATGTAGACTGCACCGATGAAGAGAGATCCTTCGACAAATATAGTGCCGATAATAGAATTCCATAGTCCAAGCCCCAGAACAATATGAATACCTGGAGCAATTGGAAGATCGGGTTTGTGCGAGATAAAATCAAGCAGCCAATGGCTAAAAACAGCACAGCTAACAATGATCGAATTACGGAAATTCCTTTTCACATAATAATATATTCCTCCGAAAAGAGCTGCCCATCCAAAGCTCATTAATAAACTGTGCGAGAATGGGTAATCATAAAAATCGAATGGAGTGAAGGCAGTATTACCGGGAGCTATTCGGGCATGTTCAATACCAAGAATTAAAAAGATTGGCCAGAGTAAATCGAGAAATTGAGCTGCAAAGAACAGTGTCCCGAGATTTACCTGAGATGCAACTTTTTTTGCTCCAAGTCCAACAGCGAAGTGACCAATGAACATATCCAGTTATTCTTTCTTAAAGTACGCTATTCAACTAATTTGTTTTTGGTCGGCAATGGTATCAATATCTATCTCTCCGCCTAAAAAATCAATCTCAATTCTTTCTTTCATGTACCACTCAATTATTTTTTTTGCGCCAAGATTGCCTTCAAGCGATAACAATTCGGGAAAAATGCGACGGTCGAACAATGCAGGTACGCCAACTGTCCCCGCGTATTTGCAGGTGATTATGGATGCTCGTGTTGAAGTATATGTATCGATAAGTGTGTTCAGAATGTCCGTTGATAACTTTGGCTGATCGCAAAGAACGATGATTGCTGCGTCGATGTTTGGTTCAAGCGATTGTATGCCTGAGCGAATAGATGTACTAATTCCGCGCTGCCAATTCGGATTTACGACAACATCTACCGATAAATCTGAAACTTCCACTTTCATTTTCTCTGCCTCGCATCCAAAGACAACATAAACGGATTTCACCTTAGACAGCAAAGCCGTCTCGATTGTTTTGCGAAGAAGTGTAATCCCATTGTATTTTAGAAGTTGCTTTGGTGTGCCGAGTCGAGTCGATGCACCAGCGGCGAGAACAATGACAGCAATATGGGGAAATGAGGCAGAATTTATTGCTTTTGCATTCATATCTAACGATAAGCTATGGACATAGAAAAAGTAAAAGTTAGAAGTCAAAAGTCAAACTGACCGCCGCTTGAGCTTTAAGATGCAGGCAGCAATGATTTTTGATAACTCGATAACTTCCTGTAAATAAGTGTGGATGATTCCTTTATCAACTCCAAGCGCATCCCGCAACAATGCAAGCCAGTAATTGGTCTCATTTGCAGATTTCAATGCGTACTCATAGAATCGTATAAAGTCCTTCTTTGAACTGGCGGATTTTGCCTCGATGATATTGGCACCAATTGAAGTTGATGAACGAATGAGTTGATCAATAATAGTGCAACCTTCGCACCTAAAGTTTATCCACGAATCGGATGATTGCCGCAGAGAAATTATAGCATCGTGCTTTCAGATCGGTACATAAAATGGTCTTAGGTGTTTGACTTTTTCCTTTTGACTTTTCAATCCCTTCCATTGCAGTCATCTCGAAGGTTGCACTATACTTATTAAATGCCTACTTCTTATCTAGTATTTTCTCCATCTCATCCATTACGCGGTTCATTTTTATCATTGTTAGATCGAATGGCTCGGAGGTCGTCATATCGACACCGGCTTTTTTCAACAATTCAATTGGATAATCGGATCCGCCGGAAGAGAGGAACTTAATGTACTTCTCTGTGGAAGTTTTATCGCCGGCAATTGTTCGTTCTGATAATGCTGCCGATGCTGTAAATGATGTTGCATATTGGTAAACATAGAAGTTGTAATAAAAGTGTGGGATGTACATCCACTCGGCTTTTATTTCGTCGTCAACTATGCAAATGTTTTTGTCATGCCCGTAATATTTTTTGACGATTTCATCATAGACTTTATTCAAAACATCGCCGGTGAGTGGTTCACCCTTTTCTGCCATTTCGTGAATGCGAAGTTCAAACTCCGCGAACTGCGTTTGCCGGAAGACGATTCCCTTGATGCCCTCTAGATAACTGCCGAGCAGCGAGAGCCGGACATCATCGTCTTTGATTTGCTTCAGCATGTAATCGATCAACAACGCTTCGTTAAATGTGGAAGCGACTTCCGCAACGAAAATCGGATATTGCGACGTTGCATATGGTTGATTTTTATTGGAAAGATAGCTTTGCATCGAGTGTCCGAATTCGTGCGCAACGGTACTCATGTCATCGTACTTGCCGTTGTAGTTCAACAGCATATACGGATGTACATCATAAGCGGAACCGTTGGAGTACGCACCGGAACGTTTGCCTTCGGTCGGATAGACGTCCAACCAGCGTTCCGCGAATCCCTTTTTAAGAACATCGGTATAATCCGAACCTAACGGTTTCAATGCTGCAAGAATATGCTTTTGCGATTCTTCGTATGTGTATTTGAGATCGACATCTTTTAACAGCGGCGCATAGAGATCATAATAATGTAACGTATCGACGCCAAGAATTCTTTGTCGCAGTTTCAAATAGCGATGGAAGGTGCTAAGGTTCTTATTGACATTATCTACCAGACTGTAATAAACCTGTGTTGGGATGTTGCTGGCATCGAGTGCACTTTCAAGACACGAATTGTATTTCCTCGCATTCTTATAGAAAAGTTCCGTCTTTACTTGCGCATTCAACTGTGTGCCATATGTACGCCGGTAATCATTTAGTCTGCCCATGAATGCTGTAAAGACTTTCTTGCGGTCCTCACGATTTGCGGAGGTTCGCTGGAGAGAAAATCCTGCCGCATCAAGCTTGACGGTCTTCCCATCGCTCAGCGTAATTTCTGGATAGGGAAAATCGGCATTAGCGAAGATACTGTGGATATTATAGGGTTCACCAGACATCAATCCTGCATCTGCAATAATCTTTTCTTCACCCTCGGTGCCTGTATGAGCTTTGCGGCGAAGTAGGTCATCCAAATAATGGCGATAAATTTCAAGCTTCTTTTCGCTCTTCAAGAATCCTTGTACCTTCGCCGGATCGAACTTGAGAATTTCGGGCTCGATAAATGCTGCTTGTGCACCGAACGATGTTCCAAGCTGACTTATTTCCTGCTGCATTCCAAGATACGATTGTACCTTCGTATCCTGATCAAAACTCATACTGGCGTAAGCATTAAGCCGGGCGAATTCTTTATTAAGTTCTGTGACGAGATCAAGACACTCAAGCAACTGCTGAGCAGATGAACCTAATGTTCCTTTATATTTTTTTAGCGCAGGAATTGAAACGCTTCTTTCAGCTGCTGGGTTGGCCTCTGTAAGCCGTTGCTTAGCTTCTTTCCACGCTGCATCGGATGGATAGAGGTCGGCAAGGTTCCATTTATACTGGTCGGCAATTTTATTGCGATCGCGTTCCTGCGGCAGAGAGGTACCTGGTGTTAAAAATGCCAGACCGAGAAGTGGTAACGCGAATTTTGCAAATGGATGCATTTCATCACCTTGAATTAGTTGAGACATAATGAATTATTTCCCTGAATACGTTGATTGATGTTCGTGAGTTTCAATGTACGGGATGGAAAGGACGGAGGCAACAAGAAGATTGTTTCTGTTAATTTGCCGCGCAGTCTACTACAACTCTAATTCTTTTTGTTCTTCCCACTTTGCCTTTGTACTGAGCAGCACAATTCTTATGATTTACTCATAGAACGATCCTGTGGTGATAGGGGAAAATGAATTTTAATAGACCTTGGAAAATCAAGATAAAAGCCCGAGTGAACTTGTATTAATGAAGAATAATTTATAATAATCATTAATAACTATTGACTATATGAGATATTATATTATTATATAAGGTAGTATCACATAATATAATTAATAAGTAAGGTTGTTCTGATATATCCCGTTCATTTCACAAATATAATAGGAGCATTATGAAAAAAATAGAAGCAATCATCCGGCCGCATAAAATGGAAGATATCCGCGAAGCATTATTGGAATCTGGTGTTAAAGGAATGACGGTAACAGAGGTGCAGGGGTACGGAAGGCAAAAAGGACATATAGAATCCTATCGTGGGGCAGAATATAATATCGAATTTATCCCAAAGGTAAAACTAGAGATTGTCATGGTCGATAATCTCGTACAAACCGCGGTTTCTGTCATAATTAAGAAAGGGCAAACTGGTAAAGTTGGCGATGGGAAGATATTTATTTCAACAATCGACGAAGCGATAAGAATACGAACAGAAGAATCAGGCGACTCTGTACTTTAGCCTATTACTTAAATATTGGAGAAATGTAATGAAATCGAAATTCAAATTAATAATATCAATACTTGTACTGGTTTGCTGTGGAAGCTTCAATGGTTTTGCGACTCCTTCCACCCAAATCTGGATACCGTCGACAGATATACAATCATTTAAAGTCTGGCATCTTGGTATAGATAATTATTTTTATGATTACAAGAACGGAACACCACAGAGCCTGAAGGCATTTCCTACGGACATTGGCATGACTGTAGGAGTATTGCCCTTTACCGCTATTCAGGTTGAGGTTGGTGTTGACTTTTTCGTTCCGCAACTTTCACCTTTATCCTTCAATGCGAAAATCGGTATTCCGGAAGGAACGCTTACAGATTGGGCTCCCGCAATTGCTGCGGGTGGATTTGATTTTGGTCTGCAAAAGAATGTAACAGACTATAATATACTCTACGGAGTGGTTGCCAAAACCCTGCCGGTCGTTGGACGATTATCTATAGGATATTATTCTGGAAACAGCACACTTCTTTTCGATCAAAATGGCAACGCAGACAATACGGGAGTATTGCTCTCTTGGGATAGACAAATTACAGAAATCAGCGAGAACCTTTGGGTTGCCGTCGATTATCAAGGTGGAAAAAGTGGCTTTGGTGCATTGAATATTGGATTTGCATGGTCATTCTCAAAAAATGTCAGCGTGATATTCGCACGGGACATTTTCAACAACAACGCACTTCCGAGCACATTCACGACGCAATTGGATATTAATATATGATTTGTGCCGAGATCAAAATAATGGTTCGCGCAAAACTTATATGAAATTATTTATAACTCAAACATATAAAAGGAAATACTTATGCAATATCTTTCAAAATATAAAAAATACCTTCCACTATTTGCCTTTGCATTGATGCTACTTAATGTGACATTAAGTGCATACGCAGGAAATACCCCAGATCCTAACGGCGGTACTACCGGAACTATTTCCGATGTTCCGGCCGCTAAACCAGGTGAGCCAACTATTACCGAGATTGGAAACGCTGTCGGTCATAATCGTATCGCCGTCAACTTTGTATGGACGCTCATAGCCGGTTTTCTTGTGATGTTTATGCAGACGGGGTTCGCTATGGTCGAAACCGGTTTTACACGGGCAAAAAACGTCGCTCATACAATGTGTATGAATATCTTTATTTATGCGATCGGTGTTACCGGTTTTTACATTTGTGGCTTCGCTTTGATGTTTGGTGGCGTTGGAGCCGTCGCTTCACTTGGTGGAACGCCAGGATTAACAGGCGAGTTTACCATCTCGCTCTTTGGAAAAACGTTCGGGCTCTTTGGTACAAACGGGTTCTTTCTTAACAGTTCTGTTTATGATGTCGGTGTGTTTGCGCTTTTCCTCTTTCAAACGGTTTTTATGGATACAGCA
>JBEKLV010000061.1:0-13130 GCA_050008835.1 Bacteroidota bacterium
ATGTATCACCTTCACGCGTGCCCACCAACATGTTGAGCGAGAAGTACGCGCCTACCGTCGGTGATGTCCGGTCGTCGTTCATTATATAATCCAGTACTACTAGACGTCCTTTTGGTTTCAGCGCTTCGAACGCCTTCCTGAACAATTGCATATTTATCTCTGAGGAATTACTATGGATAACCGCAGACATAAACACGAGATCAAAACCGCTCATCAGAGGATCCACAGTGTAATCACCACCGACAACGCTGATCAGATTGCTGAGGTTCTCTGCATCGATATAGGCCTTTGTCAGCTCAATAACATTCGCCAGATCAAAAATTATTGCAGTAATCCCCTTTCTCGCACGAACGAACGCCATCGAAAACGCTCCCGATCCCCCTCCAACATCGAGGATACGTTTTACACCTTTCAGGTTAATCAACCTAACGATAGCTGGAGCCTGACGGATCGCTCGCATATGCATCGCCGCTATGAACGCTTCTAACCAATCCATACCGTGACCGCTCACCGGATCACGCACGACTACTGATGACCCCTTGCGCACAGCATCAGTAAGAGTGCTCCAAGTATTCCACAGGCTGATCTGATGCATTAATCCTCCAAGGTAATCAGGTTCTCCCTTGACAAGGAAGCGTGATGTGAGAGGAGTGTTCGAAAATTCCCCTTTCTTCTTGACAAGATATCCAGACACACAAAGGGCATTCAGCAGCCTGTCGGTTGCCCGTGGATTCGTTTCCGTCAGCTGTGCTGCTTCTTCGGAAGACTTCCATCCGTCGCCGAGGAGTGAAAAAAGACCAAGCTCGAATGCGGTTAACAAAACACGTGCCTCTCGAAAGGCATATACTGAATCCATTATTTTGGATGGAGAGAGTTTTGCTTTTTCTCCGAATATACGTTTTTCCATAATTGATTCGTCCTTTCCAGATTTGCCTTGTCAACATCACTTGTTTACATCTCAACTTACTGAATCAGAAGAGCAGAAGCAATTTACTGCGTATAACATACCATCTAGTTATGTACCAATACCAAGTAAAAATATCCATTTGCTTCTCTCGTCGAAAAGTGTTAGCACACTGTTAGCAGATGAAAGATTAAACGTATTAATCTTAAAAAGAATTTTCATAAAAGCGAAATATCGATAATTCTGGTTAGAAGCGCCTATTGCTACCATCATATTTTTCTTAACTTTTTAACACTCATGCTCATCCGGTTGGCTTGTCCCAAAGGTATCCTTTCTCACAAAGTGATGCCTTGGACAGGGAAGCGCCTGGTTAGGGCGCGGCTTACATAATTATAATTTAAACATTGCGATTAACGTTTCCCGGTGAAAAAGCGGGCAAGCATACTGCAATATAATCTGCCCCTCCTTCATATGGCGAACTATGGCGAACCCATTCCCTCGGAAATTCAATTACCGCTTGTCCAGCATTGACCTCTATGACACCACTTGCATGTTCTACTCTCAAACAACCACGTAATACTACTGAAATTTCTTGGAAGTCGGGACGCTGACCGGGTTCCTGCCAACCCTTGGGTGATATGATTCTGGCAACGCTTATGTGTTCGGTTGCAGTATTCACACGTCCTACATATTCTTCAATTCTTTCAGGTACGATTCCTACGGCTTCAATGATATTTGGTGCTTTGATTAATGTAGGCATTGCTTTTATTCCTTAAGTGAAAGACCGTCTACTAATTATGACTAGACTTCGCCCTATGTGTGTTTACTATTTCGCAATCAATTCAACTTTAGTAATTTGGTTTTTCCCTTCTCTGGAAAATGTTACTTCAACGATATCTCCTGGTTGGAAATTCTTCAATGCATCTGAGTATTCACGCAAATTCGTCACCTCGTACTTGCCGATTTTCAAAATGACATCGCCCTTCTGCAGACCTGCCTTCGCTGCCGGAGAATCAGGCGAACGATCTGCAATCTGAACTCCCGAACCGGAATATGCAAAATCTGGCATACTCCCTGTCGTGACCCTCCTTTCACCAGTGGTTTGAGGCTTCTTCGCTTCTGTCACCACCTGACCTTGAAATGTAAGCGCACCCTCTCGATCGACGAGATAGAGAATTGCTTCGCGAGCAACGATCGCGACCTTCACCAACCCGGCTCCGTCAATCTTATCAGGAGTATCTGTGGGCTTGTGGTAATCCTCATGTGCACCGGCAAAGAATTGCACGCCAGGAACTCCGACGGCTATGAAGCTTCGCTCATCGCTCGCATCAATATCCTGTGTCACCATCTCTGATTCCACTCCCGTGACATAACCAGCTCCCATAAAGATAAATCTCCACTCACGAGCACTATTGCTGCTTAACACCAGAAGTTTCTTGGCACCTAACCGGCCAACTGCGTCAAAGTTCAAAACTCCGATGGCCTTCTTTGCAGGGAATCGTTTCATTGTGTTGACATAATACTTTGATCCGACACGTCCTTCTTCCTCATTTGTAAAGGCAGCAAAGACGATCGTCCTTTGCGGTTTCAGAGTTTTTCCGAGCAATCCAGCGATTTCCAACATAACCGCGACACCACTCGCATTGTCATCTGCACCAGGGTGAATCTTTCCCACATTCTCAGTATTTCCTCCCGGCCATCCAAGACCGAGGTGATCGTAGTGTGCACAGATCACAACCGATTCATCACTCCACTTTTGGTTCACACCGGGAATAATGCCGATAATGTTCTTGACTGACGACTTCGTTCCTTTTTGATCGACCACGTCGTCCCATGATTGAATGTAACTCCCATCGTCTGATCCTAGCTGCAATCCAGCCTGCTTGAATTTATCGACTATATAATCGGCTGCTTTGGCTATGCCCTTGGAACCAGGTGCTCTGCCTGCCAGATCCGGACTTGCAAGAAAGTTCACCGTGTTCAGCATTCTTTCTGCAGAAAAAACAGGAGCCAGTACGGCGAGAGCTTTACGTGCAGGAAGTTCCGTATAAACCTGCTTCCCCTCCGGTGCGATTCGTGCAACTAATGGAGAATTAGACGATTCCCACTCTCCCTTTTCTGTATTTGTCGGCTCATTTCCTTCAAACACGAGATAGCTATACTTGCCATAATGCGGTAGTTTTTTGGCAAGCCCTTGGGCAGCTTCCTTACTATCGGTTGATAACAGGACCAAAACTGCCGTCGGGTTTTTCGGGTGTCGAACTGAAATGATATAACTATTCATATTGCTCTTGTATGTAGTCTTTCCAAGCCGGACAGATTCAACTGTTATCTCTGCATGATACTCTTTGAGCCCTTCTTTTACAGTGTCCGCATATGTATTTTCCATTCCAAAGATCCAAACATTTTTGTCTGCTGGAAGCTTGGGAAGATCACGATCCAATAAGATTTGAATTTTTTTCGTGGTGTCGTTTGCCCAGGTTTTTGCCAACTCCTTGTAATATTCCATACTCCGCTGATCCGCTTTCGAGGGCAAAAGGATCAGCAATTCTTCTGATCCAAAAATCTTGGACAATGAAGGGGGAATTTCATTGTAATGCAGCATACGGAAGAGATCAAACTGAGGATCAATCCGTACGAGCAATGGATCTTCCGGGACATCCAACTCGAACGTCTGTTCCTTCTGCGTCATCGCCACCCTCTTGATCTCAGCTTTCTTTTCATAAGAGATTGCAACTGGGACGTCTAGCACAAAAGCATCGTCGTTTTGAACTTGCTTGAGAGTAAATTGAAGGTGATAATGATTTTTACTTTTCTCACTCTGAATATTTGAGAGATTGAGTTCAGGCGCTCCTTTTCGTTCTACCCACTGATCAAAGAATGGTTTTAGATCTTTGCCAGTTACTCCTTCAAACGCGAGGCGGATACTGTTAAAAGATGCTGCTTTGAACTTGTTGTCACGATTGAATTTTTGAAAACCCTTCACAAAAGATTCATCTCCTACCAGATCACGCAGCATGTCCCACATCATCATACTTTTTCCATATCCAATGGCCTCGGATGATGGATTGCTTCGTGATGTGAATTTATTCAATGGAAAATCGTTGGAGGGATTGACATAATCCGTATAATTCTGGAGTGTCGTACGTCGATATTCTGCCCCTTGCCCGCGCTGTTCTGCGATTAAATGATCAGCCATATATGCTGTAAGACCTTCACACCAGTTTCCAGATTTGAAATCAACGTACACACTATTGCCCCAGTAATTATGCAGAAGTTCATGCGGGTAAGAAGAATTCAGGATGAATGGGAAGCGGATGATCTGCTCTCCGAGAAGTGTGAATGATGGCATGCCATAGCCTGTTTCCCAAAAGTTTTCTACGAGCGCAAACTTGGTAAATGGATATGGGCCTACGAGCTTTCGATACATTTCGAGATACTGGGCTGTCGCTTCGAGGTACTTGTTCGCAAGTGTTTCATCGGGGGTACGCAAGAATGCCATAACATCGGTCGCGCCAGCGGAGAGTGCGTATTCCTTGAAACGAGCTGCAATCATATATACTTCTTCCATCGGCTCCGGCGAATCCCATCGGGAAACACGAGCACCATTTTTTATTTCATGGAGAATCCTTTTCCCTTGGCTGACAACCTCCCAAGGATCCGACATTGTTGTTGTCAATTCGAAAGTGATCCACTCTTTATTGAACCACGGGATCCAATATGTCGAACCCGCAAGGTAGACGCCCTTTGCATCAATGATTCCTAGCGTTTGATTGAACCCCCTTGCGTACTCTTCACCCACCCGCTTGATAGGATAGTTGATTACACCACTGAATTTGAGGGTGAATGTGACATTGTTCGCACTTTGCTCCTTGAAGGTCAAAGAGTATTTATTCAGTATAAAGTTCTCAGTCGCAGTGAAATCCTTGCGATCCATCCCTAAACCTTCTGCTTTCACACCAGCCTGATCCAACGCGACAACAACCCCTGGGGTCTCAGAGATTACTGTCAGATTCGAATTGAGAATGAAGTGCATAAGGGGCTTTGACTGTACCGCGGGGATAGTAATTTGATCAGTTACTTCTATGAAATGATTTTCAGGATCTATCGTTGCATTAAGCTTATGATGGATTCCGGTATCTGCATAAACAAGAGACACAAAGAAGAAGAGGGCAAATGCACGTATACAAATTCGAAGCATACTATTTCTCCGTAATTAATTTTCTTGATCCACTTTTTCTCGTTCTGTTATTCGTGTTAAAATAAATCCGTGCGAACCCATCCTCCTACTCCTTCCTATCTTACGATAAGAAGGAGAGGATTTGATATCGTCATATACTTCTTTGCCGCCATCCTCACATCAGCGAGTTTCACGTTCTTGAGCCGATCGAGAAATACTTTGTTATAATTGTAGTCATTGAACAGGTAAATCGAATTACCCAGATAAAATCCCTGGTTGATGCTCGAGAGCCTTCGAAACATCATCCGTCCTAAATACATAGCAATGGATTTATCCAGCTTCTCCTGCGTGAGGGAATCTAATGCAGCTAAGTGGAAGAACTTTGGATATTGAGGAACAAGCTTATCGACATTCTGCGGACGCGTTCCTTGAGAGATGAAGAATAACGCCTTGTCTTTGATCACCTCAATACCCGCACTCATATTGTACGCCATTCCTTGTTTCTCTCGGATATCAAAAATGATGTCATCGGCTAGAACGAGGGAAAGCGCTTGCAATATAGGGGCATCTTTCGGTTCAATGCGGCTGATAAACCCCCAGAATACATAGGAACGTTCACCGCTCCCTTGCTTTTCCACCGTTACAGGTTTTGCTGGGGTCAGGAAAGTCCGCGTGAATACCGCCGGCTCGTCTTTGAACGGTTCAAATCCGAACTCATTGAACAATGTATTGATACTGTCAGGGTTCAAAGGAGAAACAACAGAAATTATCATATTCGATGGCTGGAAGTAAATCTTTGCGAAGGTAACCAAACTCTCATATGTTAACGCAGGCTGATTTTGAGTGTACGCATCCGGTTCGTACACCAATACTTTGTATTCATCGTCAAAGAGCTTTTTTGATTTGTCTCCTGCCATCAACATCATCGCAATCCCTTTGTATTTTTCCACAGCCTTTTTAAATTCATCTTCCGTTGGAACAAAATCCTTCATCTGGGAATTGAGGTATCTCACTGCTCCTTTCACATTATCCGCTAATCCTTCCACCCGGATATACCCAAAATCAGGATGCAAGTAGATATCATCCATCGAGATAAACGGATTTTTGTTCACGGTAAACGTAAAGCCATATTGGCTGCTCGCTGCTTGGTTTGCATCCAATTTAAGACGTTGATCGAGGCATTCATGTAAAATCTTCGAAGCATCCTTCCCGTACTTCGACTCGTACACTGCTTTGTGTTTTACAAGGTAGTGGATAGCAAGAAGGTTGCTCGCCTCATTTTGTATTACGACTAGGTTCTTGCCGGTAGCCTCGTCCTTGAAGAACCTTGTTGTATTCTGGGTTTCGGTTTTATCATTTCCCTTTTTACCCGAAGGCATCTGGAGCAGGATGAACTGAGCAGTTCCTATTTTCAAAGTTGCCAAATCTTTAGCGGCATTGTAAGAATCACCGCCTGTGGATGATGCCAGCACCGATTCGATTCCGTTCTTCACAAGCTCATCGGAATTGTAAATTCCAAACATATGCGGTTTCTCGATATTCTTTACAAACTCCGTTCGCGCTCGTGTCAATTCCGCCTTTACCATCTCCGGCGAGAGTTTGAAATTCAGTCTCGCTAATTTTATAGATACCGAGCTAACGAGGGAATCATAAGGAACTTCCGTTTTCAAAGTAACCATCGCTTCGAGGAAATTTCCCAGATGAGATAGACGGAGTGCCAGCTTCAACGATTTTATGTTTTGAGAAAATTCGTTTTTCAGCGATGTTTGGAGGGCTTCTTTGTTTTTCTCTAGTACGAGACCCATGAGATGAAAATACTCCGATGACTCTTGAGCTGGAAGGGGAAAAAATACCTGCAGGACAATATCATCGCCGTCATAAAAACGATGGTACACCTTGGATTGATTTCCCAATGCCATTGGCTTTTGGAACCCCGTCGCCCATTCTGGATTTGATTCGCGTATCACCTCTCCCGGATTCGACTTCCCATAGGTTTCCTTAATAAGCGAAAGCATCGCATTCGTCTGGAAATTGCCGATGACAGTGAGAATCATATTATTCGGGACATAGTTGCTCTTGTAAAAGCTGTAGATCATATCCCGGGACATCGCTTGAATAGTCGAATATGTTCCCAAGGTCGGCAAAGAGAGAGCGTGGCCCGGATAGAGAATGGAGAGGGAATTCCGTTCCAGTTGTTCTTGAGGACTGGCGAGACTTTTTGATATTTCCTCCAAGACGATTCCTTTTTCCTTTTCTACGTTGTCGGGAGGCAAGATTGAATGAAAGAGCATGTCCGATTGAATTTCCATTCCCCTTTTCATATTCTCTGCCGGCATCACCATCATAAAGTTTGTATAGAATTCCGCTGTGCTGGCATTGTTATATCCACCAATCCGATCAACATCATCGTACAACTGCTTCTGAGTTCGCGTCGTTGTCCCGTTGAAGAGAAGATGTTCCAACATGTGGCTCATACCGCTGGTGGAAAATGTTTCGTACGCTGATCCAATTTTTACAACGACATTCATGCCGACCGCCGGCAATGCTGGATTCTCAATGAGCAGGACTTTCATCCCATTGTTGAGTTCATGGATCGACACTCCCTTCGATAGTGCTGATACTTGCGACAAATCCTCAGAGGGCGCACTGAACGCGAAAAATGACGTTCCGGAAACAAATGCTATACTCAATATCATAAGAAGGACAACACGAAATATCTTTTCCACGATGGAACCTCCGTCTAGGTAAACAAGGATGACCGAATCTTTTATTACAAATTTTTTTCTTTTTTTGATAACGTTGTGTTGCACAGTGCAATTTACATCGGACATAATCTCTTACTCAAAATCCTCAATGAGTGTTTACCACATAGATATTTATTTCATTTTTGAATAATCAAGTTCGGAACCGAGCAGACTGTGTGGAATGAGGAAAGCAATAAGTGTAATGAGTGCAGCAGCGAGAATCCATCTCTTGGGATTTGGAGATTTCTTCAATGCCATTGCGGCGGCAATCCAACTGAGAATCGCGACAGCCAATTTATTATCTGTCAGGTCAGTACCAAATGGCCAGCCAGTCCAATAAGTATTGAACGCGTACTTCTGAACAACCGGACCAAGAATCAATCCGCCCACAAAGAGTAACGTAACGGTCCAATAAGTAAAACCTGTGTAATGTGGCTCCTTGGCGAATATTTCAATTCCAGTACGCGTAGAAAATAACATTGCACTAAAAATGACAATGATGTGAAAAATAAGCACCGCAATTGGGACGGCGCCTTTAAATCGAATGATGACTGGACCGTCTGCAGGGATCGCAACAGTCCGGATTGAATCTTGAAGATAGACGCGATACTGAAGTCTTCCTGCCGGCGGCTGGAGAGGAATTTCGGCAGAGAGCAATCCATTTTCGTAGTTCATATCGACGGATGTCCATTCATCGTTTGTCTTGTTCCTTTTCCATTTAGCGAATCCGCGAATACTCGGATCATCTGTACGAATTTGTATTCTGTGGTTTCTAATGCTTTCTTCACTTCTTTTCAATTTGTAGGATATTTCCTTCCCGTTCATCGGCACGCTCCCGTTCACTGGGTATGTAGGCCCGGTCATTCGTTGATAAATTGCCGAGACAACTGTAATGAGGAATGCGAGAATCCAGAAAAGAAAAGAGCCTTTCATCTATTACTCCAATAAATTATTTATGTGTGTTACAAACCGCAATAACTTTCTGCTGAAATCTTCACTATCGGGCACCAGTAATTTTTGAATAATTTATATAAAGTGTTTCAGAAAAAATGCCCAAAGAATCAATTTTGTCGGCAACTTTTACTTAACAATCGTAAACCGATTCGAACTGCCTCTGATGAATGTTGTAATAATAAGTTAATGATCTCCTCCGGTATTGGCAAGTTGAATAGGATAAAAAGTTTTTATAGGATCAACAACAGTTATGAACTTGGAGTCCATTCCCCTGTTCATAAACCATAATGAACATTGCGATCTTGACGCATCATAATCTTCTTAAAGATCTAAACGAGTTGATAGAAATGATTTAATTTAGATTCGAACAGAAATTTGAAAATTGCATGGGACATAATGTCCAAAGAAATATTGTAAGTAAACAAAAAAATGTTTAATGTTTTTAATCTATTTAACCAGGAGATAACAGTGAGGCACTTTTCCCTTTTCCTTATTCTTCTTTTCTTTTCATTTCCAACTTATTCTCAAGAAGGTTTTCATGGCGTGAACTGGGCTGACGCCGGGGACAACTTCCAAAGTGGTGTTTTATATTTATCAGGACTTAGCTCATCTGATACCTATTCTTCAGCTTCAATAGTCGCTGATTCAGTTATACGCCAAATGATGTCTCTCCTTGGTTCCAACAGTGTTCGCATGCCTATTAACGAATCAACCGTTTCCAATTATTGGGGCACATATACCGGCACTATTGATATGGCCCTTTCAAAAGGGAAGGTGATCTTGTGCTATTGGGCTTACAGTAATGGAAAACCGGCAAATATGAACAATTTCTGGAACATGTGGACAACAGTTGTTAACAAATATGGCACCAACAGCAATTGTTATTTTGAACCCATCAATGAGCCATACGGTTATAGTGATGCTGATTTATGTAATCTGTATTATAGCTGGATCACCAAGTATACATCCTTTGCCCAGAGCAGAGTTATACTTGATGGATCAGGGTATGCTCAAAATGTTTCCGCTGTCGGTACTGACAGCCGTTTAAGCAGTTGTTGGTTAGCCGTACATGATTATTCAATGTTTGTTTCAAGCCCATATACAAGTGAAGTTGCATGGGCTATCCATATCGCCGGTTATGTAGGCAATTATTCCAGCCGCACTATTTGCACTGAATGGGGTTATCCTTGCAGCCCTGGCAGCAAGAATAGTATTTCTTATACCTATATCGATTACAGTCCCGGCTTAATGAGTAATTACTTTTATTATTATGCCCGCGGAATTGCCAATCAATTAAATTCCTGGGGCATGGGAAGCTTTTATTGGCCTGGTTTAAGAGATGGAGATTGGTACAGCATGACAACGAAAAGCGGCAGTGGTTCAAACATAACCTTATCAGTTCCCAACGTTTCAGCTCTTACTAATCTCAAACGTGGTTGGGGGATGATTACACCAGTGGAAAGATTCTCAGCCGACCCGCCAACGCATTTCAATCTTAACCAAAACTATCCGAACCCGTTTAATCCTGCGACTACGATTTCATTTAGTCTTCCATCCAAATCATTTGTATCATTGAAAGTATATGATGCTCTAGGAAGAGAAGTATCTTCTATTCTGTCAGAGGAGTTGTCTGCCGGAATATATTCAAAGCAATGGAATGCCGCAGATTTGCCAAGTGGAGTATATTTCTATCGTTTGCAGGTTGGTTTATTCAATGAAACGAAGAAATTCGTTTTACTGAAGTGAAGCAAATGCAATGTTACTAGTTGCTCAAGCCGACCCAATGAGGTCGGCTTTGTATTTTAACTTTGTAGCAATCTCATCTATAGACGTACCGGTATCCCAGTATTCGCCAGGAAGGTTGAGAAATCCGCAAGTAAGACGTCATAAGTTAGAAAGCCCAAACATCGACACAATTAATGTACCGGTGCTGAGCGTCACGCGATTTCCTCTCTACTTTGCACCTGTTTTAACATCACCTTCGTCGCGTACCATTACCACATAATCGAGTGTCTGGCCTGGCAATTTCAATTTTTCGCCAGGCGCAACGTGGCGACTCCAAAGTTCGGCGCAGGCTCGTACGAGGAAATGATCGCGCCAAATAGCCTCGGTTTTACTGGCTTTAAATCCGACGTTAGTGAGTGACTTCCGCAATGCTTCTGCCGCGCTGGCAATCGTGGGATCCTGCTGCTTCAACGTGACGGTCGGATACGCACCGGTTGAGAAGAACACAAAAACCGTCGCCCCTTTCGCAGACGGATTGATACGGAATTCCAGATCGGTTTTAAGCTTGGGGTCACTCAGGCGGCGCGTGGCGATCCAACCTGCGCCCTCAACCTCTTTCGGCAATATATCGAACGTGTTGTCGGATGAACCATCCACATCGGTATAAACCGGTCCTTGGGATTCAACCGGACGATCAATAAAGCAGGCGGGATTTTCCGCATTGGAACTCTGCAAATCCTGCACCAGCGCGGCAGGGTCCGGCGCATCTGCTGGCTTCTGGTAAATAATCATGCGGTCGCTATGCCCCTGGCCATCACTAACCTCGATAACGTTTCGTCCCGGCTTGAGCGGTGCGTTCCAGAAGAACACGTTCGCCACCGGGATGCCAGGGACCGGCACAACTGTCCCGTCGTTCTTTTTCATTTCGGAATCCGGTATGCGATAAATGCCGTTCTTGATTTTTTCCCGGGCGACTCTATTCAGGGTCATCTGCAATTCGTTAGCGTTGGAATAAACTTTTATTCCATTGTCTGGTGCAAAGGCTCGTAAAAAGTGGTACCGCCCACAAAGATGCACCACCGACTTGTTGGGATTAAAGAACGCTTGAAACAAAAAGGCCATATCTTTCGGCGTGCCCGCGAGGGTAAGCAAGCCCTTGGTGTTGCGATTCATTTTGAACTTCAAGTTGTAGAACTCGCGGAAGTTCCACCATAAGAACATGGGGCGATTTTCGACGTCATTACGGCAAACGGTCTGGAGCCGATACTCTGTGAACATCTCCGAGTACTCCTCCGGCTCGTATTCATTAACAGTAAATTTTATCGTGCCATAGGGAACGTGGTGCGTGATCCAACCGCCTGATCCGGTCTCGGAAACCATATCATTGTGCGGCGATTTCGTGAAATCGGTATATGGGCCGCTGGTGTACCAGCCGTCGTATGGATTGTACGCAATAAAATCGCAGTTTTCCGGTTTCTGATTATCAGTAGCCGCGTAAGTAATCAGGCGCGTGGGGTCCTCTTCCTGCCGGATCACAGTCGCATAGTGGCTGACCACGTCCAGAATGGTCTCGTTGCCCGCACTCCAAAAGAGGATGCTGGGATGGTTCCAGTTTTGCCGCACCATCTCGCGGGTGAGGCGTTCTCCGTCGGGCGTAATGGTTTTTTCCTCGTTACCCGCCTCTTTCCACAGCTGTCCTGAGTAACCGTTCTCAGCCCACACAACAATACCGCGCTCATCCGCGATGTCGTATTCCAGGTGGCTGTGCGGATAATGCGCCAGCCGCACCATGTTCACACCCATATCGGCCATCCATTGCCATTCGAGGCGCAGATCTTCATCGCTCACTGCATTCCAGACATATTCGTTTTGTGCGTGTTTGTTGACGCCACGGAATTGCACCACGCGCCCGTTCAAGTAAAAACAATTGTTTTTAATCCCGATTGTCCGAAAACCCACGTGCTCCGTCACGGCATCTATTACCTGTCCGCCCACGCTGATTTCAGTGCGCACCTTGTAAAGATTGGGCTGCCCAATGTCCCAGAGTTTGGGATGGGCGATTTTTCCCGTGGCCTTGATCGTTGCCGTTTCCCCGGCGTGAATGGTCTGTTTCGTCTCGAATTGTGCACAATCCGCATTGCCAGGGTCGGTGACAAAATGGCAAATCACTACCTCGACGGATGACCCGAGAGAATTTCGCACAACCGTCCGTGCGCTGAGATCGGCGCTGGGCTGTGTGATGTTGCTGGGTGTCAAATAAACGCCGCTCGAACCCATATCGGGAAAAATATGCACTTCGGCTGTCTTTACGAGCCAGGCCTTGCGGAACATTCCGCCATTGACGTAGTAAAGCGTGGAGCGTGCAAAGCAATTCCGCGCCTCCCTGTCGCGGTTGCTCACTCGCACGTCTAGCGTGTTGTCCTGGTCTATCTTCAATGCTGCGGTCAGGTCAAAGGCAGACACCGAAAACGCGCCCTTGTGTTGGCCGATGAACTGACCATTGACGAAGACATCTTTCACTGTGGCAGCTCCTTCCAAGACAAGGTACACACGCTTGTTCCGATCGGCTTCGGTCATCATTATGGTCTGACGATACCAGCCGGCGGTGTTGTCTGGCAAGCCA
>JBEKLV010000062.1:0-13079 GCA_050008835.1 Bacteroidota bacterium
CAACTACGACAATGATTAGAGAGAATATAATTCGTTTCATAGAAATCTCCATTACTATTATTTGGAAGATAAAGTATAAACACCATCCCAATCCGGAGGCAGTTTCCGAAGGGCGAGCATCTGACAACGTTCCAAATATGTTTTACAAGGACCATCCTCTGGACTCACATTCAGCAAACTCTCGAATTGGCGAATTGCAGAGTCCCATTGCTGCATACGATACATCTGTAAGCCTTCATGGAACAAAGAGAAAAACTCTTTTGATTTTTCATCTAGCGAATCTTTTTCGCCCAATAATTCATAAATACGAACCGGACTATTTTTTCCTTTTACACAAATGAAATCTAACTCGCGAGTCTCGATCACGTCTTTTGCCTGTTCATAGACGGTTTCAGTGATGAGGATTTTTGTTCCGAAGAATTTGTTCGCTCCTTCAATTCGGGAGGCAAGATTTACCGTGTCACCAATCGCGGTATAATCGAGCCGTTTCGAGCTTCCGATATTTCCAACAACCATTTTTCCCGAATTTAGCCCTATCCGTGTTATGAAATGCGGCGTTTGTGCTGATTTATTATTGTAGTGCATTGAAAGTGCTTGCTGAATCTCTAATGCAGTAAGACAAGCAAGCTTTGCGTGATTTGACTTTGGAATAGGGGCTCCAAAAATGGCCATGACAGCATCGCCGATGTACTTATCGAGCATAGCTTCTTGTTTTAGAATCAAGTCACTGATAATAGAAAAATATTCATTTAAATATAACACTAACTCTTTAGGTTGCATTGATTCGGCAGTACACGTGAAATTTTTGATATCGGAGAAAAAAACTGTCCCCTCAATAGTGTGCCCTCCTAATTCTAAAGCTCCCGAGTTGTCAACGATTTGCGATACGATAGTAGGACTTAGATAACGATTGAAGGCACGCCGTAATTCGCGTCTCTGCCTGTCTTCTGTTGCATAACTGAAGAATGCTGAAAATGCAAAGGTTGAAATGAGCGCAATTGATGGTGTGATTATGGGAAGCCAGAATTTCTCCTGATAGAATAAGAAGAAGGTGAATCCAACGTACAGAAGAATAATGGAAATGAACGTTGCAATAGCTGTGGTAAGTTTTCGTATGTGGAAGAAAATAAATGCACTTAGGAACGAAAGCATAATAATCAGAAAGTACGTCAACCACTTTGGTGATTCATGAAGAAAGTGGCCATTGAATAGATTGCTCATAATAGTGGCATAAATTTCCATACCAGGATAAACTTCGAGGGATGTGAAAGGAGTAGGTTTAAAATCGAGTAAGCCGGGGGCAGTGCCACCAATAATCACCTTTTTACTTTTAAATACTGAAGGAGATAAAACAGGGGACTTTCCTGATTTCATATCTAACGCTGAACTGAAAATAGCAGCAAATGGATAATACTTGAAGACGCCTTCTGTACCTCCCTTACCATACCAATAAATCAGGAAATGTCCGTCATTAGAGATCGGAATCTTATTAACTGCATCGCCCATTTTGTCGAGAGGAATCTTCTTATCAAGAAGATACACAGCCAAGCCCAAGTTAGGTATATATCCATGTTTGAATCGATACACTAGCGGAACCCGGCGCGAGATTCCGTCTTTGTCGCTTTCAAAATTAGCGACCGCAAGTATTTTAGTTGCCTGCTGAAAAAGCGGAATTGGGGCATTTGCTCTATTGTATTGAGGGATAGCAATAAACGGAAAATTTCCACTAGTCAAATGCCGGTCAAGGATTACGCCGCCATATTTATCTCCCTTTTCATGCATTGATAAAAATGTCACAAGAGCAACATTTCCACTTTTATTCATTGCTTCAGCAAATGCCGAATCAGAAACAGTTCCATCAGTTTCGCGCCGGTCAAAGTCATTACGGTCAAACATCATATCGAACGATACACTACTAGCTCCTGCACTGCGCAGATAATCAACGACAATACCGTAGAATTCTCGCGGCCAGGGCCATTGAACATTGCGGTCGGCAAAAGCTTCAAGACTATTCTGATCGATAGCGATCATAACAATATTTGTATCGGCTTCCTCTGGATGAGTTGCTTGCAGGAACCGCCGATCAAGTGTCTTGAGTTCACTTCCATCGACAAATCCTAAAATTTGGACCAACAGAGTAAAAAGTGCTCCAAAAAAACCAAGTACCAAGAATTTGAGTGTCTTGGATTTTTGAATACCATGCAGTAGTGAATGAACTTTCATGATACACAGTCTCCGAAATTAATAAACACCATTAAGTTATAATAATGTTCATCGCTATTTTAACCTTTATTCATTAAAGATACAAACAACGCAAAGCGGTCATATTATCTCATACCAAATTTTGTAATCGCGATGTGAACATTGAGTGTTAAACTTATATTTAGCTAAAAATGGAATAATTGCGGAAAGAAAAATAACCAGAATGAATATAAGAATACGAGAATGGCATCCATCACCCTGCTTATAAACCCTAACGAATACCGCGATCTTAGCATCTCAAAAATATTTGTAGACAGAATTGCGGACAAAGACGGGGTAACCAAAAAAGGGATCCACAAATGGGAACGTGTTTCTCGTGGATAAGAAGGGAATTCCTGCCCGCCTGATTGCAGGCGGTCAGGCGAGGAACCCATGACACAAGGATTTTCAGACCGATCCTGTATTAAATTTCTATCGCAACCGTAAATAATTCTTAACTTTTACCATCATTTCATGAACACTGTGTTAGTCCTACATTATGCAGAATTAGTCGATGAATTGTTAAGCGTATTAATCTTTAAAAGAATTTTCGTAAAGGCGAAATATCTACTATCATATCTTCCTAAGGAACGACATAATTTGCAGATCGAGGGTTCGAATCCCTCCCCCGCTACACTTTTGGACGATTCTGAAAAGATTCGGCCTCTTTTTTTTCTTGACCCCGCCACGAACCGACGAACCCTTGATAATTTTTCGTTTTCAAATCTCCACAGATCTCATTTTTAATTAAAGAAGTAAACTTTATAGATATCAATCGCTTGTGGTTCAGATTTTCCTTCTCTCACGAGAGCTAAAAGGCGGAAAAACGGTATTGTCCTAAATAGAATGTCGCCTCAAGACCCCTATGTCGATATTATACTTTCTCAATATCGTGAAGAAGGAAATTTTTTAGAGAGTCATAGGCTTCTGACAGAAGCCCGAAATATTCTTTATGACAGTCGATTAATTCTGAAAGAGTTGGAAATTTTTCGGAGTCGGATCGATCAGCGCGAAACCATGGATACTTGTTTAAAAACGCCACAATAAACGATGATAATTTTTCGCAGGACGCCAATGATTGAGAGTCAAGAAGGTATTTCTTTTGATGAAATGCCTTAAGAAACGCACCGTACCAAACACGGAAATTTTTTTCTTCAAAAAGAACGGCGCTAAAGGTGTACTTAATGTTGTCTACGGTTGAAGTTTTATATGACTGAGCGGCAATAATCAGTTCTAATAAATTTTCATACGAATCAAAGGTTCGATCAATGCGAAGTTTCTTTATGGAATGAGAGAATTGTTTATTAAGCGAGAGATAAGAAAATAACGCGCCAAAGAATGCACCCAAAAGCGTGCATAATGTGCCCATAACGCCGAGGATGAGTTCATTTGACAGGTGCGTATTATCTGCTATTATCATGATTGACGCCTTTATGCGGCTTGTTTTAGTTGTTGATAGGTTAAAAGTTCTTCAAAGTTCCAAATATGATTTGTTACATTTGCTTGCATTGCAGGTGTAACTCTTAACGATTGATGAACACGTACAAAATTATAGTAAAAGAAATGCAAAGCAAGGTTTGCTTTCAGATTGTCGAGTTTCTTGGAATAGCCGTTAGTGAGTCGAGTAAATCTACGCATTTGCATTCTCATGGTCAAGTTTTGACGTTCAACATAAGAAGTAGAAATATGATGTTGTTTGGGTTCACCAATTAGAGGTTTCAATGTTACACTTATTATACACGGAGGAGAGTAGCGTTTTTCGCCTTTGCTTTCCTCCCGATAGTTTTTGTGAACTTGCGCATAGTCAACGTCTATTCCAAAAACACGGTCTATGGTTTCATAATATGCGCTATATGAATCAGAAGAAAGTTGAAAGCGGGTTCTAATGCGTCCTTTTAAATCTGATATAAACGAATATGTGGTTTCACGGGTTCTTTTGCCTACAATGAAAGTAGGAACGAGTTTGGTTTCTGCGTCTATTGCAACAAATACGTATTGGTCGCCTAAGTCGTTATTTGTTCGCTCGTCTGGTAAAAGTCTTCTTTGTTTTTTACCTACGAAAGTCCAAATTTCATCGACTTCGATAAACTTACTTTCGAGGTTCACTAATTGGCTGTCGAGAATATCTTGCGCTTTTGTTCCCGCTTCAACGAGTAAGCGCATGATCGTGTCTCTGTGGGTATTTGTTAAGCGTTCAATACTGCGAATAGAAAGCCCTTCGACTAAACTTGAAAGAATTAGGGCTTTTTTAGAGAGTGGTAAGGTGTTCATTGCGAAGCTCCTAAAATTAAAGGTTGACTTTTGCCTCGCAAAGAACGAAATTGAAATGAGGTTCAAAGCTCGTTCTTGCGGGCTTGAATTATCGGAGCTTGTAAGCGGTCGTACGCTTACAGGCTCACTATTTATTAAGAATCAAAAAGCGCAAGCGGTACTAAGTGCAGAGTCCTTCCCCTCAGGTTATCTCTCTGCATTTCGTGTGTTGCGCACACGTAGCTTAGAAGTCGCTCAACTCTTCCCGCTTGCCCTTTATTTTTCACGTAAAGAAATCCTTCCATCTTCTAATCGTGTAAAGCGTCCCCTTTTATCATTCTTTACAAGATTAGCCAAAACATTTCTTGGGTTTTTCAAACTAAGCCGTACACTTTTTTCTTTAAGAAGCTCAATAGCTCGATTAATTTCTAATGCTTTGTTTTCTCTTAAGATGCTCTCAAGCGCATTTCCTAAGCTTGCATCAGGATTGATAAAGGTTTCAATCGAAGGCTTTTCTCCGAAAAGAATTTCGTATGCAGATGTTAGGGAAGCTATTTTATCTTCAATAGAGTGCATAGTTTCTTTTATTTCGGCAACTTTCTTTATTGATGACAAATATTCTTTGGATAATTTGTGGAGTTCATTAAGAATTGCTTGTTTAGATGGTTGTAGTGTCATTGTATTCTCCGTAGTGTTATTACGGATATATATTACGTAATGTTTGTTACATTGTCAAGAGAAATCTTTACAAATTGAAAATTATTTTTGTTCTTTGAAAAAGTGTTGCATTGTGCTTCTGGAAAAATAGGAGCATGGCGAGCCGAAACTCGCCATGCTATTAACGAAGTAGAATTTTCAAAACAAATGCTAAGGCGATAATAATTGAGGCAACATTAATCTTGATATCTACTTTTATTTCCGTCCTTTTCATTTTATAATCCATTGAAAAAGGCTGGAGCGCTCCAAACCGTTAATGGAATGGCAGGATTATCGTGGCGTTGCTACCACGCTTCTCTATGTAGACGTCATACATTGAGAACATTTCGGAACTATTATCTGAGTTTCGCCACAAGCTCTTATCCGTTTGTACGGAACGAGGTATTGTGGCTTCTCCTATAACAGAGCCAATTAGCCAAGCGAATCAAACTTGACACATCCCTTGATTCTGGAATACTCCGAGAAGATTATCGTCCCCTCGGCTTAGTGGGACGTAGAACTTATTTGAAAGAACGCAATGCAATGCTTTTCTACTAATATAAAGTTATACGGTTGCAGGTCACTTGTCAAGACTTACTTTTGCAAATCATTTGCACGCAGTTGTCCACGAGTTATCCACCTGTGAATCACCGAAAATAGGAAATGTTGAATTTGAATCAAAAAGAGGAAATGAAAGCTGGCAGAGCTTTTATCCCTCACCGGCTATTTTAAGGAACATTGTGAAATATCTTTGTAGGATTGTTAAACGTGCCCCTTCCTACAAGTAAATATACCGAGGAATGACGATGAGATCAAGAAAATCATGAAAACAGTAGAAAATAAATATCTTAAGAAGACTGGATTCTACAACGATTCTTGGGTACCTTGAATATTATTTCCATTCAATCTTCCCTCGAAATTAGGATATTCCAGAAATAAAAACGGAGTAAAAGCTATGGTTGAAAATGAATCAAAAACGAAAACAGAAAACAAATTAGGACAATGCCGGAAAAACGAGTGACTTGATTTTAGTACTTCCCATGCCTACATTCAATCATGTTTGATTTACTCCATCGTCACATTGAAAAGAGAATCAATCTCTTCGAAGTGGAATTCAATGTCTGTTGTCAGTTCTTCACTCCACGAAAGATCAGAAAGAACCAATTCATTCTTCAACAGGGAGAGGTTTGCATGCATCCAGCATTTGTCAATAACAGATGCCTTCGCCAATACAACATTGAACAGAAGCGTGAAGTTCACTTGAAAGAATCGTGCTCGTAGCAAAATAGTTATTAAGATCATCGGATACATAGCGCGAATTAATCGAACATACTGAGCTTCAATAAAAGAATGAACACAAAACTGTAATTCATGCATCAGAGTTGGAGAGGAAGAATGTTCCCCAAGAGCCAATGGTTGTCAATGAGTCCATAGAAACTTACTATGCAGAGGATCCTCATGAGTAATCCCACGACCGCATCGGTTGCCTTTGAAAGCAGTTTTAGTCGCTTGATGGCTCTCGTTCAACAGCGTGTTGGACTCGAATGGCAGTTTCACCAGCATAATGACCTTCGACCGTTGCAATCGGACTTGTTAGAGCTGATTCAGGAGTTTGGAGCATTATTGCGCGTTGTGTATCGCTATGATCTCAATCAAGCTTTGATCCAAGAGGCTGTATGGTACGCATCCGCTTTGGAATCTCGAGGTCCAGGAAAGGAAGCTTTTAGCCTGTTGTTGGAAAGTTGGATCATTGCCATACAGGGTCTCATCAAACCACCCGAGTGCAACATTCTCGCCAACCCTGTTCAGGAGTTGCGAGCCAATCTTTCAACTCTTTTCGATGAGGCCGAAAAAATGCGAAGCGTGCCCGCCGCCGCCAATATCCAAATGCTTGTTGAAAAAGTGATTGTCGGAGATCTATGGGGCGCGCAGAAACTCCTGAGTGCTCAGCTCACCAGCAAAATGCCACCGCACAAACTTATCACTCATAACATTCTTCCTGCTATGACTGAAATCGGACGACGATGGGAGCGAAATGACTTAGCCATATATGAGGAGCATCTGGCTACGGAGACCATTATTCGTTTGCTTGCAGGCCTCTCTGCTGGCGTACCGAAAATCGAACATAACAAACTCTCTGCTTTAGTGAGCTGCGTACCGAACGACAAACATCAATTACTACCGATGGCGTTGAGTGAATATCTTGAACTGAGAGGTTGGAGTGTACGCTCGCTTGGGAGCAGTCTTCCAGTAGAACAAATCGCACTTGCCGCGAGCACACTGAAACCGAATGCGATTTTCCTATCTCTGAATATGTTGTCACGGTTGTCGGATGCATTAGATGTTTTGGAGAAACTACATAAAATAAATCCTCATTGTCCTATCATCATAGGAGGGCATGGCACAATCGCTGGACGATTACTTCTGGAGAAAGCTCACGCATCGGTTACGCAAGATTTCGATGAGGCTCATCACCTTGCTTTGATTGGAAGTACTGCTCATGCGTAGCATGACTGCCTTTCAAATGGTTATGCACGACCGCTCTTCCACGATGGGCGCTTTGCTCGGTGTTGTGGCTATTGTGTTTCTTGTTGGTCAACAGTTATCCATCCTTTTCGGTCTGTTGAATTTCATGTCTGTTCTCGTGGATCATAGTGGTGCAGATGCCTGGATCACCAGTGCAAATGTTCGTAATGCCGATGCAGTCAATTTACTCTCGGGGCGTTACCTTGATCGCGTCATCGGCCTGAAGGAAGTGTTGTGGGCGGAACCGATCCTGATCGGCAATGGATTGTTTCGAACAGGCGATGGCACATTTGAATCAGTACGGGTCATAGGAGTAAGACGACCACGAATAGCGGGAGGTCCGTGGGCATTTGCTGAATCTGATGAAAAAACATTATTGGATCTTGATGCTGTGACGGTTGATCGGCTCGACCTCGGCAAGTTAGGCAATCCCATGCTTGAAAGTGCTACCGAAATTGGAGATAAACGCGTTCGTGTGAGAGCAGTTACCGACGGAGCGCGTGGCTTTCAAGGAACTTTAATCTTCGCATCATTGGACAAGGTCAAGGAAATTGCCCGCACACCCCCGGGACGTTATTCTGCTATCCTAATTCGTTTCCAGGAAGGTGCGAACACAACCGAAGCCCTTGCACGATTACGTGCAGTTCTGCCGGAATGTTCGGTATACAGTTCGGCGGAACTATCCTATCTGACACAACATTATTATCTTGCGAATACAGGTATTGGCGGCAGTTTTGGTTTTTCCACCGCCGTTGGAATTCTGATTGGTGTAATCATCATTTCGTTGACAATGTACACAAGCGTCCTCGGTCGATCTCGCGACTTCGCTGTCATGCGCGCTATCGGTGGGCGAAAGCGTGATATTGCTGTAGTCGTTATGAGTGAAGTATTCATTATTGCTGGATTTGGAGTATTTCTTGGATTCCTCATGCTTTCTACACTCCTCAACGCAGCCAATGGCTCCGCGATTCCGAGTTATCTGCCGGAACCAGTACCAATGATTCTTGCCGGTGGCACGATCGTTATTAGTCTATTGGGTTCGTTAATCGCTTTACGGGTCGCTCTTAAAGCCGATCCAGCTTCTGTATTTCATTAGTAAGGATAAAGTATTGTGGCACTGTTCAAACTCCGAAATATTGCACGTGATTTTTCAGATGGAAGAGAAATTCGCCGCGTCCTGTTTCCAACTCACATTGAATTTATTCCGGGTGAACTAACAGTTCTTTCAGGACCCTCTGGCAGCGGCAAAACAACACTGCTTTCCATCATGGGATTAGTATTGCAACCTTCGGAAGGCAGAATGTTTTTGGATGAAAACGAAGTTACAAATCTTTCCGACGAGCGTGCTGCGGGTATACGACTGAAGAACTTTGGATTCATCTTCCAGCAACCGATGCTCATCGAGGGTCTGAGTGTTATGGAAAATATCTTGCTTGCTTCTGCCATTCAGGGAACTCGTCCACCAATCGACAAGTGGAGAAAAGTAGAAGAACTACTCAACTCCCTCGGCTTGAAGGGCACTTCATCCATGCAACCACGCCTGTTGTCTGGTGGGATGAAACAGCGCACCTCTATCGCTCGTGCGCTTATCAAAGATCCATCTATCCTGCTGTGTGATGAACCCACTTCGGCACTCGATGCTGAGAGCGGACAAGTAGTATTGAACATTCTCAAGCGAATTGCTATTGAGGAAAACAAAATTGTTGTGGTCGTCTCACACGACGCCCGGGTTTTTCCCTTCGCCGATCGATTAATCAAAATGGAAAACGGCACCATAGTGTCCGACACCTGTGAGTACCATTCAGAAAAGAAAGAAAAGGAATTATGACACGTCGCAAAATCATAATAATTCTCAGTATTATTCTCGTTGTTATCGTTGGGTTGAATTACATTCTTTTTTCATTACGAAAGGCTTCAGCTCCACCCCAAGTCGGTATAGCACCCTCGCTCGACAATACACCTGTAAGAGTTTATGGACTGGTTGAGCCCCTTGGACGTGAAGTGTTCTCTGGTCCGCTTCAACCTAAACGTGTGATTGAGGTACCCGTGAAGGAAGGTGATGCAGTCAAAGTCAGCGATGTACTTGTCCGATTCGATGACGACCTTGAGCAACAAACCTTGCGCATTGCTGAATCGCGCTTGGAAGAAGCCACTCGACGACTGCAACTGACGCTGGACAATCTTCGGCGCAAACGGGAATTGGCTTCAATTAAGTCTATTTCAGAATTTGAGTTGACTCAACTAGAATTACAGGCAGCACTACAGGAACAAGAGATTAAAACAGGACAAGCTGAGGTTAAATTGCAACAAATTGAGTTGGAAAAGTTAACTTTGCGTTCACCAATTGCCGGTGTCGTGTACAAGATGGATGTTCGGGTGGGAGAGCAATTGAATCCACAGGATTATTCGCGAATAGTAATAGGCAAGTCGGCGAAGCAGGTGCGTCTGTTTGTTGAAACATTTTGGTTGAACCGTATCACAATAGGACAGTGGTTCCGGGTGCAGGAAGCGGAAACAATGCGCGATGTCGGGATAGGTACCATCGTCGCCATTTCGCCGTATGTAGGCACGCGGGATTTTCGTACAGAGGATCGGCTTGAGCGGTTCGATACAAAATACGGGCAGGCTATTCTGCAGTTGGATGCGCAGACGCCAACGCGTATCGGAATGCAGGTGGTTTGCGAGAAGATCGAATCCAAAGAAAATAAATAGCACAAGCTATACTTAATATATTACCATTATATGGAGATGATCATGTTTATAAAACTCTACTTTATTGCTCTGCCAGTTTTCTTCGTCATTGATATGGTGTGGCTCGGACTTATTGCCAAGAGTTTCTATGCCAAACACATCGGGTATTTGATGAAACCCGATATCAACTGGACGGCAGCTATTCTCTTTTACTTGCTTTTTATCGTTGGCCTTGTGCTCTTTGTCATTATCCCGGCAATTGAGAAGGGATCGTGGGTTCACTCGCTATTATTTGGAGCATTGTTTGGACTTATTACGTATGCAACATACGATCTTACAAATCTTGCTACACTCAAGGACTGGCCGCTTCTGGTCACGATTGTTGACTTGGCTTGGGGTGCTGTACTTGCTGCTTCCGTTTCGATCATAACGTATTTCATAGCGAACACAATTGGTAAATGAAAACCATTTTAGGGATGTAACTTTCTAATAGAACAGAAACCTTTTATCCCCTTGAATTGTTTTGATAGGGACGTATAAATACTTAATTCAAATTAGAAAGAACATGACGACTTTCTCGCACCGCCTGAAGTCGGGACTTTAAACTATACAATAGCCAATTAATGGATATTCTTAAACCATCAAGCAATAAATAAATGGAATTATTTCAATTATATGTATTCAGCGGAGAGCTGATCATCGCTACGATGACGGCTCTTTGGGTTTTGAGCCTCGTTCTGAAAAATTCCAGTATCGTGGATATTTTCTGGGGAACTGGTTTTGTAATTGTCAACCTGTCTGCGTACTACTTTTCACAACACTCAACAATACAAAAATTGCTAACGATTATCCTCACGTTATGGGGATTGCGTCTTAGCATTCATATTTTTCTTCGTAATCATGGAAAGCCTGAAGACTTTCGATATGCACAATGGAGAAAAGATAATGGTTCCCGGTGGTGGTGGATTTCGTTCTTTAAAGTATTCCTCCTTCAAGGTGTCTTGATGTGGATAATTGCAGCTCCTTTGCTTACTGTTCAGACTATTGCTGACGTTTCATCACTTACGGTAGTTAATGGTATTGGAATTGCAATTTGGGGAATTGGTTTTTTCTTCGAAGCTGTGAGCGATTATCAGCTTGCTCGGTTTAAATCTGACGCTCAACATCAGGGGAAATTATTAACCAGTGGACTCTGGCGCTATTCACGTCATCCGAATTATTTTGGTGATACTATGCAATGGTGGGGATTCTATCTTCTTGCAGCTGCTTCGGGATATTGGTGGACAATATTTTCTCCAGTCATCATGACACTCTTGCTACTCCGTGTTTCTGGCGTGACATTATTGGAAAAAACCATGAAGACACGCCCTGGGTATGAAGAATATATTCGAACGACGAATGCATTTATCCCTTGGATACCAAGGCACTCATAATAATATCTATGCAAAGAGAACCACTCCACTATCAATTTGTACGTATTGCAAAACGACACAATAAGAAGCTTGCGATTATCGATCGGGGGTTGAATCGAAAGTTTACGTATGGCCGCACACTGACTGCTTCCTTGATTCTTGCTGATAAACTAAAACGGATTGATGATACCTTTGTCGGTGTTATGCTTCCGACATCTGCTGGGACAGCGATTGTTATCCTTGCTCTCCTTATGAGTGGAAAAACACCAGTCTTGCTAAATTACTCCACCGGAATCCAAACCAATGTGGAGTATTCACAGAAGAAATGTGATTTCGAGGCAGTGATCACTGCAAAAGCATTATTGGAGAAACTCAATGCGCCGAAGCTTAAAGGTTATCTCTATATTGAGGATTTACTCAACAGTGTTTCGATATTAGATAAAATCAAAGGAGCCTTATTCGCCAGCCGTTCTGCTGATCGAATCCTTTCACGATTTTCTAATTCCGATATCAATTCCACTGCAGCAATACTCTTTACAACCGGAAGCGAACTTGAGCCGAAAGCTGTTCCACTTTCACACCGCAATATCATCGCTAACCTCGAAGCGTTATCACAGATTTATCCTTTTGCATCTGACGATATTATGCTTGCAAACCTTCCCTTCTTCCACGTGTTTGGCCTTGCCACAACTATGTGGCTCCCATTTCGCTTCGGCATGACGATTGTTACCTATATAAATCCGATGGACTATAAAACCGTCTGCACAATCATCCGTGAAGAACTTCCGACATATCTTGTTGGGACACCTTCATTTCTTTCAGGCTATTTACATCACTCACAATCAGGAGACTTCAAATCGTTAAAACTCATCGTCACAGGCGCAGACAAATGTCCAGACTCACTGAGGCAGGCATATAAAGAAAAACATGGACTGACAATTTATGAAGGGTATGGCACGACTGAAACAAGTCCAATCATTACTGTCAACACGCCGGATCGATGTCGTCCCGGAAGTGTTGGATGGGTTCTGCCTAATCTCCGGGTTCGTATAGAGCATTATGATACAGGCACAGAATGCGGGATCGGAGAGATGGGAAAAATATTCGTCAAAGGGGAAAGTGTTTTTTCCGGATACTTTGATGATCTTGAGGCGACCGCCCGGAGTTTACACAATGGATGGTACGACACAGGTGATATGGGATATATGGACGCTGACGGTTTCCTATGGCATGTTGGGCGATTGCGGAGGTTTGTGAAGATTG
>JBEKLV010000063.1:0-12954 GCA_050008835.1 Bacteroidota bacterium
ACGCATGTCCGCGAGTATATTTATAACAATTATGGCAAGGAGTACTTGCCGAAAGAACCGCGCCTCTTTAAAAAAGGCAAAGCGTCACAGGACGCACACGAAGCTATCCGGCCAACCTCTATTAAGCTGACGCCTAAGGTTGTGAAGAAATATCTGGATAAAGATATGTTTGCGCTGTACGAACTTATTTGGAATCGCTTCATAGCATGCCAGATGGCGGTCGCAGAGTTCGAGCAGATTACAGTCGAGGTGACAGGCGGAGATTACATGTTTAGAGCGAGCGATCAAATTCCAACATTTCGTGGTTTTCTACAAGTATATGATGACATCGAAGAAGAAAACGCGGGGGAACAAGGAGATATCGATCCTACGTCTAAGCTTCCAGTTAATCTGACAAAAGGTCAAGCTGTGCAACTTACGGATCTTCTTCCGATGCAACATTTTACTAAACCGCTCGGTAGATACTCAGAAGCCACTTTGGTAAAAGAATTAGAGTCGTTGGGCATTGGCCGTCCGAGCACATATGCTATGATCGTGACCACAGTTATTGATAGAAAATATGTCGAACAAAAAGAACGAAAGCTCTATGCATCAGATCTTGGCATGCAAGTGAACAAATTGTTGATTAGTCATTTTCCTGAAATCTTTAATGTGAAGTTCACTGCAAAGATGGAAGAGGAATTAGACACAATCGCTTCTGGCAAGCAAGAATATCTTGATGTTATGAAAGATTTTTATGGACCATTTCACCAAGCTGTGGAAAAAGCTTCAGGGTTGGCAACAACAATCAAGAAATCTTTGCAGGAAAAAACTGAAGACGTATGTGAGTTGTGCGGAAAACCAATGGTGATAAAGTGGGGACGTAATGGAAGATTTATGGCTTGCATGGGTTACCCCGGCTGTAAAAATACCAAACCTCTTCCGGGAGACGCAGAAAAAACACAGCATATTGTTGGAGGTAAGTGTGAATTGTGTGGCGGAGATATGCTGGTTAAGGGTGGACGATTTGGAACATTTTTAGGATGCTCAAACTATCCAACATGTAAAAATACAAAACCGATTTCGATGGGCATAAAATGTCCGAAGTGCAAAGAGGGTGAACTCATTGAACGAAAAACAAAAAAAGGAAAACGAACTTTTTATGGATGTTCAAAATATCCGAATTGTGATTTTGCATCATGGGATAAACCGGTAGCACAAGCGTGCACTTATTGTGGAAATGAATATGTTGTTGCAAAATATTCACAAGCAAAAGGTGAATATATCATTTGTCCATCATGCAAGCAGGAAGTCAATCAAGCAGAAGTCGTCGCGTCTGCTTAAAGAAAGCAATGGCAAGGGAACGAAAAGGGCAATGGAAAAAATAGTCAGGAGTTACCTTGAATATTTGGAAATCGAAAGGAATTACTCTGCCCATACAATTCTCTCGTACGAAACAGATTTGCTGAGTCTGGTTCAATTCCTTAGTCGAGAAGGAATTGATTCATTTAATAAGGTGCACAAGGAATCACTCAGGGCGTTTATTGGCTCGTTGCTTGATAAAGGATTCAGCCAACGGAGCATTGCACGGAAAATTGCATCGATGCGTTCGTTTTTTAAATATCTCCGGCGGCAAAAAATAATAGATGGAAATCCCGCATTGGTTTTGATTACACCGAAAGTTGGAAAGCGTCTTCCGTCCTTTTTAGATGAAGAGTCAGTTCGGCAACTTCTTTTATTACCCGATAGATCCACTACGAATGGAAAAAGAGACACAGCGATTTTGGAATTGTTCTATAGCACTGGCATCAGATTGAGCGAATTGATAGGTTTGAATGTTAGCGATCTGAAGAAAGAAGAAGGTCTTATCAAAGTAAGAGGGAAAGGACGTAAAGAGCGCATTGTTCCCATAGGTAGAAAAGCATTGGAGGCGATTGAGGATTATCTAATAGGGGGAAAAGAATTATCAACGAAAGCCAATGCCAAATTGGACGAACGCCCATTATTTATGATTAAAACAGGACATCGTATGTACCCTCAGGCAATTGGAAGAATGGTGCGGAAATATATCGGAGTGGTTTCAGAGATTGAAAAAAAAAGTCCTCACGTTTTACGTCATTCATTTGCTACGCATTTGTTGAATCATGGTGCCGATTTGCGTGCTGTCAAGGAATTGCTTGGTCATGAAAGCTTATCTACAACACAAGTCTACACGCATGTGTCATCAGCACGAATGAAAAAAGTTTATGAGGATGCTCATCCCAAGGCATAGATTCAAGATCAACAGTTTGCATCGAATCATACTAAAATTGAAGGAGGATGTACTATGAATATTAAAATCACATCACGTCACTTCAAACCACACACGACACTAACTGAATATGCGGAGAACGCGATTGAAGATCTTTCACATTTCTATGACGGTATAATCAAAGCCGAGGTGATCTTTTCTTATGAAAAATCGCATGACAGTGTGAAGAACGCGGAAATATCATTGACGGTGTATGGTGCTGTATTGACAGGTATTGGTTCGAGTGAAGCGTATGAAAAGTCTATTGATATAGCAATTGCCAAAATAAAAACTCGCCTGAAAAAGTACAAAGAGAAACTTCACGAAAAGGATCGCAAGGGTGTAAGAAAAATACGAGAGAAAGAATAAATAACCCGGGAGACGGGCAATGGCACTCAAAGATATTAAAGAAACAAAGAAAAATAGTATGACAGTGGGTTTCTTGTTCGATGTCAATAAGCAACTCTTAAAGCTAGAGAGCGTCAATGGCGATGTTGGATTTGAGCGAGAAATAACAGACAAGAACATCCACAGGCCCGGCTTGGCACTTGCAGGTTATGTCGAGTTGTTCACATACGACCGTGTTCAGATTTTTGGTAATACAGAAATTCGATATCTCAACCACTTAACATTTGATGAACGTATAAATGCAGTCAAAACAATTTTCAAATTCGATTTACCTTGTATTTTTGTTACAGGCGAGAATAAACTCGATGATGAATTGGTAGCAATTGCCACAGAACACCATGTATCGGTGATTCTTACACCTTTAGAGACAACGAAATTTGTTTATTTTATTAGCGATTTTCTCGACGATCATTTTGCTCCTCAAACCGTTTTACATGGCTCTTTTGTGGACGTCGATGGCATCGGGGTTTTAATCACAGGACGTTCAGGTATAGGTAAAAGTGAAATTGCGTTGGATCTTGTTGAGCGCGGGCATCGCCTTGTTGCTGATGATGTTGTAATGGTCACACGCAAAGGCGAAGGAATTTTGATGGGCGCTGGTTCGGATGTTGTAAAACATTATATGGAAATTCGAGGTCTTGGTTTGATCGATGTTCGTTCTATATTTGGTATTAGATCTATTCGTTTTCAGAAGAGAGTTGAAATTATTGTTGAACTACAAGAATGGCGAGACGACATCGAGTATACGCGAACAGGATTAGACCATGAAAACATTTCCATCTTGGGCGTTAGTCTACCTCATATCAAACTGCCCATAGTTCCCGGAAAAAATATTACTGTTATTGTTGAGGTAATTGCTATGGATTATCAACTCAAACACTATGGCTACGACTCAGCTAAAGAATTTGCAAAACGACTTGATGCCGCGATTGCCGAAAAAACAAAGGGAAAACGGGTCATTAATTATTTTGATCATGATTTTGAATAAGATGAAAACGATTCTTGACAAAGAATCGATAATTTCCTATTTTCAGCCAGCAGTTTCTTTGCTGTAAGATATGTGATAGTTAACGAATTGATTGAGGATATGAAAAAAACAAAACTCTATCGCTTTTCACTTGAATCGCTTAATTTTTATGAGGCGCGTTGGACACGAACTCGTCTTATGATATCTGGATTTTTTCTAGGAATAGTCATTTTCTGTTCTCTCTTTATCATCAATCAATATTATAATGATGTTTTTGGACTAGGATTCATTCAGAATAATTCATTGATGAATGAAAATAGAGTGATGCAAAATCAATTGCAATATCTTACACAGCGGCTAGAGGCTATTCAAAAGCAATTAAATTTACTGGGTAATAAAGGCAATGAGTTACGCCTGCTCGCTGATTTACCAAAACTTGATGAAGATCTGCAAAAGGCAGGCGCCGGCGGAACAGATGAACGCGTTGATTTTACCTCATCATCCAACATAAACACATTACTGAATAATTTACGTGAAACTGCCAATCAAGCAGAACGAGAATTGCATCTTCAAACGACAAGCTATGAAGCTATTGGAAGTGCGTACGACCAGAATAAAGTTCGCTTTGCCCATCTTCCCGCCATCAAGCCGATGGATGGATTTTACAACACGCATGGTTTTGGTATGCGTCTCCATCCAATTTTGAATATCGTTCGCAAACATGAAGGTATCGATATCGAAAATGAAATTGGCACTCCAATTTATGCATCAGCAGAAGGTACTATAGAGTTTACCGGCCACCAAGGTGGATATGGACAAACCATTGAGATTAATCATGGTTTTTCATTAATGACGCGTTACGGACATCTCTCGCGGATTCTCGTACATGAAGGCCAACGAGTGAAGCGCGGTGAACTGATTGGTCGTTGCGGAAATTCTGGACTTTCGAATGCACCGCATCTTCACTATGAAGTACGAGTGAACGGTGTGGCGCAGAATCCGATAGATTATTTTTTTGACGATGTAAGTGCAAAAGAATTTCAAAATTAGTTAAATGACTGATAATATTTCTTTGAAGAAATGGAACGACAATGATTTGGACCATCGAGCTGGCGACATATTTAGATGATGCTCCATGGCCTGCGACAAAAGAAGAATTGATCGATTACGCTGTCCGAACAGGTGCCCCGACACAAGCTATCCAAAATTTGGAAGAACTTGATGATTCCGACGAACCGTATGAAAGTATTGAGGAAATCTGGCCGGATTATCCCACCGATGAAGACTTCTTCTTCGAGGACGAGAAAGAGTACTAGAGACTTAGAATTTGAATAAAACGTTAGGGTACTTCGGGATTATGAGATTAAATGGAGCCCAGCACTTACCTGCTGGGTTTTTTATTTTTTAATTTTCTATGCACAAATTATTTCCAATCATATTGCTTATTATTTTTTGCATTTCTTCATCGTCCGCGCAGATTGCAGAACATGGATATGAGGTAGGTGCAATCCGCTTTGAAGGAAACAAAGAACTCAATTATGACCAACTTCTAAATGTGATTCGTACACGTGAAACTCCATGGGCAGTGCAGAAATGGATATATAACAGATTTGATAAAGAAATTCTTTTTGGACAGAAACCGGAATACTTCGATCCTATTACCTTTGCTTCAGATTGTCAGCAACTAAAAAATTATTACAAGGATAATGGATTTTTTCATGTGCAAGTTGACACGAGCATTATTGTCCAGCCGGACAAAAACAAGGTTTTTCTTACATTTTCTATTGTAGAAGGGCACCGCTCACTGATTGACACCGTCCTGTATAATGGTCTAGAGAATCTTTCGCCGGATATGCAAGAAGAACTTTCATCGAACAAACAGATAACATCAAAAACGCCTTTTATTCAAGGCAAGATAGAGGCAGAATATACACGCATTGTTCATCTGTGTGCAAATAACGGGTACATCAATGTGAAATTAATTACACTTGACGCTCGGCATTACGCATCTACAGATAATATCTCGCTTATTTTCGTTTTTAATTTAGGTAAACGCTATACTTTTGGGACTATTTCTGTCGAACAAGATACTGCATCCAAGTATCCCATTGATTCAATGATTGTGCTTGAGCATTTGGATTTTTCTGTGAGTGAATTCTATAGCGAAGAAAAGAAAATGGAGAGCGAAAGAAATCTCAACAGGTTGGGTATTTTTGACGCGACAAAGATTGAAAATGCCATTCCGGGCTTTTCTTCGGAGATTACCCAAATTCCTGTTCGGGTTCTTGTCCGGACAAGGCCGTTTCAAGAGTTGACCCCCGAAGTCGGTATTAACGATGAAAACAATGCCATGAATGTTCTTTTAGGTGTCGGCTATAACCATCGCAACTTTTTTGGCGGTGCAAGGGATTTTTCTGCAAATCTCCGGCTGAATATCCAATCGCTTAATATCGGAACAGTCTTCGAACGGAACGCCTTAAGAGATAGTTCTCTAATATCAAAAATAGAAGGAACAGTACAGGTTGTTCAGCCATATTTTATAAACAACAAAACGAGTATTAGTTTCGCATTTTCAGCCATGCTGGATAAACAATCAACGTACTATATTCCAAGTTTAAGTTTTCGTTCCGGAACGATATCACAAACGGCAACCTATACTAAATTATTTGTTGATTGGAATCTCCAATTGAGCAATCCAAAGACAGTTGCGACACAGCAGGACAGTTCCGCCTTTTTTGAGTCATTAGGATTTGAAAAACAATTCAATTCCTTTATTACATTTACGCTCCAACGCGATAAACGAAATGATATCTTTTATCCTTCCGGAGGTATCTTTCAATCTATTTCAATTGAAGAAGGTGGATTATTCCCGAGGATGTTTGATAAACCGCTTGGTTTGAATCTTCCATATTCTCAATATGTTAAATTGATTTTGAACGGACAATGGTACCTGGATCCAAATAACACACGAGATTTTATCTGGGCTACACGTTTGCGAGCCGGTGGTGCGCTCCTCTACCGCAATTCACCATTGAAGGATATCCCTTTGACTCAGCGGTTTTATTCAGGTGGAAGCGAAAGCGTTCGCGGCTGGCAGGCGCGAGCTCTTGGTGCAATGCCTGATTCATTGAGGAATCTCGGGGCAGATGCAATGTTCGAAGGAACTCTCGAGGCTCGATGGAATCCTTTTAAAAATGCAGGCTTCCTGGGATTTCTTGATTTAGAAAAGTTTTCTTTTGTTTTCTTTTATGACTGCGGAAATATATGGACAACGCCTGAAAGAATGCGTCTGAGTGAAATTGCCATGGCATTTGGATTTGGATTGAGATATAATACCATTGCAGGACCCATCCGCATCGATTTCGGCATGAAATTGTACGATCCAGATGCCCCACCGTCGAGACAATGGGTAGCACAAAAAAAATTCTTTCCGGAGACTTTTAGCCAGGGCATCATCCATTTTGGAGTCGGTCATACATTTTAAAGCATATCTTACATGAGCTGGTCATCAATCGTCGGACAAGAACGTGTTAAATCACTGTTAAGACACACACTACAAAGTGGTCAGATTGCCCATGCTTATCTTTTCTATGGACCGGAGGGGATCGGAAAAGATGCATTAGCAGTTGAATTCGCAAAAACATTAAACTGCACGAAAGGCGGTATAGAAGCTTGCAGCGTATGTTCTAATTGCCAACGGATGGATTCGTTTCAACATCCCAACATAAATTTTGTTTTCGCTCTTCCTGTAGGCAAGAATGAAAAAAATGGAGACGATCCAATCAACGTGCTGACAGAAGCACAGGTTGCTGAAGTGCGGGAACAAATCCAGATGAAAGCAAAAGATCGATACAAGCGTATAGAAATCGCAAAGGCTAACTTCATAAAGATTAACAGCGTGCGGGATATCAAGCGTGAAGCAGCTATGAGTCGGATAGAGGACGGAAAGAAAGTCTTTATCATCTTCAATGCCGATATGATGAATGCCGAAGCAAGTAATTCTCTTTTAAAAACATTGGAGGAACCGCTGCCAGGCACGATTCTTCTTTTGACGACATCTGCAAAAGATCAGCTATTGCCTACAATCGTCTCTCGCTGTCAATTAGTAAAATGCGACTTATTATCTGATGCTGAAATTGAAACTGCACTTGTTGTTCGCGATAACGTCGATAAGAGTATCGCACGACTTGTAGCACAGCTCGCTAATGGAAGTTACAGTAATGCACGACGGTTCAATTTACAGGATATGGCAGAGGAACGGAAGGATGTAGTTGAATTCATGCGCTTGGTTCTCGGCAAACGTAAAACAGCTCTTATCGATGCGATTGATGAACTTGCTTCATCTACCGATCGGCCTGGCATCGAAAGATGGCTTAAACTCCTGCAGTCGTGGTTACGTGATGTCTTACTCATTCAACAAAAAGCTCAAGCTCCTATATTGGAAGATGAAAAACAGAACATGGAAAGCTTCGTTAAGAATTTTCAGCAAGCGAATCTTATTGCAGCGATTCAGTCTGTCGATAAGGCGATTGCTCATCTAGACAAAAATGTCTACCTTCATCTTATTCTCACAACATTAGCAATAGATTTACGAAAGAATATTATGGAAGTGCTATTAGTATGAAGCAACCATTTGAACGAATTCTCATTACGGCAGCACTGCCGTATGCCAATGGCTACCTGCATCTTGGCCATCTTGCTGGTGCATATTTACCTGCAGATATCTATGCACGGTACCAACGCCTGAAGAAACGCAATGTTCTTTTTATTTGTGGCTCAGATGAGCACGGCGTTGCAATTATTGTTTCAGCAGAAAAAGAGAAGATAACACCGAAAGCTATTATCGACCGTTATCATCCTGCAAACAAATCGGTATTTGAAGCATTCGAGATGAGTTTTGATAATTACTCACGAACTTCACTTCAATTACACCATGAAACCACAAAGGAATTCTTCAGGGAATTTCATAATCGCGATATTGTTATCGCAAAAAAAGAATTACAGCTTTATTGCGCGAAAGATAAAATGTTCCTTGCCGACCGATACGTGGAAGGCACTTGTCCAAAATGTAAGTCAACGCAAGCACGCGGTGATCAATGTGAAAACTGCGGAACGTGGCTGAACCAGGCAGAACTCATCGATCCAAAGTGCAAACTTTGCGGAACAATTCCAGCAGTACGTGAAACAACTCATTGGTATTTTCCGCTTGGCAAATATCAGCAACGATTGGTGGCATACATCGATGAACGCAATAAGCGTGATGGATGGAAGGATAACGTTCTTCGCTACTGCGAGAGCTGGTTTAAAGATGGTTTACAGGATCGTGCAGTGACGCGTGACCTTAATTGGGGTGTCCAAGTTCCGGTTGCAGGATACGAAGATAAAGTAATTTACGTTTGGTTCGATGCAGTGCTTGGTTACATCTCATCTGCAAAAGAATGGGCGGCTGCGAACAACAAACCTGATGCATGGAAAGAGTTTTGGCAGAAAGAAGATACAAAATATGTCGCATTCATCGGCAAAGACAATGTTGTTTTCCATTGCATAGTATTCCCGGCAATGCTAATGGCATGGAATGACGCACACATCGATCACTATGTTCTGCCGGAGAATGTTCCTGCAAATGAATTTCTAAACTTCGAAGGGCAAAAATTTTCCAAGAGCCGCGGTTGGGGAATCGATGTTCAAGATTTTCTAAATTTCTTTCCGGCAGATATGTTGCGCTATGCTCTGGCTGTTAATTTACCGGAAACACGAGACAGTGACTTCTATCTCAAAGATTTTCAAGCGCGTATTAACAACGAACTTGCCAATATCGTGGGAAACTTTGTCAACCGTACGCTGGCTTTCACAGATAAAAATTATGATGGCAAGGTTCCGTTGCTTGGCAAATTAAATGCGCTTGATGAAGAAATGATTGCCACTTTAAAACAAACTCCAATGACAACAGGAGCGTTGTTCGAGCAATATCGCTTCCGTGAGGGACTGATGGAAGTGATGAACCTTGCACGTGCTGCAAACAAATATTTCAACGACAATGAACCTTGGAAAACACTTAAGTCGAATCCGGGAAGATGTGCCACAACATTGCACATCGCAGTTCAAATTGTCCGTTCGCTTGCAATTCTGCTGGAACCGGTTACGCCTGCTACTTCTGCAAGAATATGGAAGCTTTTGAATCTTGATGCAACGTCGAAAGAAGATGGTTGGGATTCTGCTTCTGATTTTAAATTGAAGGATGGGCATCAACTTAATAAACCGGAAATTCTTATCAATAAAATAGAAGATAAACAGATTGATGAAATAATGAAATTTCTCGAAGGTGAGGAAAAACCAGGAGCATCTCTTCCTATCACTCCACCGAAACCGACCATTACTATCGATGATTTCAAAAAGATTGATCTTCGTGTAGCACGTGTTATCGAAGCTATAAAAGTGCCAAAATCAGATAAACTATTGAAACTGCAAGTGGAGATTGGAAACGAACGCCGGCAAGTTATTGCAGGAATCGCAAAGCATTATAAACCGGAAGATTTGATCGGTAAGCTCATAGTCGTTGTTGCTAACCTCCAGCCTGCAAAATTAATAGGCCAGGAATCGCAAGGAATGATTCTCGCTGCTAGCGATGAATCCGGCATTCTCACATTGGTTGGTGTGCAGTCGGAAATTTCTACAGGAGCAACTGTAAAGTAAAGAGATATACCGAAACAATATGTTTCGGTATTATGAAAGAATGACAAAACAAATTATTTTATAGGAGTATTGCATGAGCAAAATGAAATCACTGCTTGGCCCTATGCGAGTACCGTTTTTGATCTTGCCACCCGCATGTGTTGCAGTAGGCGCGGGAACGGCCTTCTGGGAAATCCATGCAATAAGCTGGATACAGGTTTTCGTAATTCTTATAGGCGCGCTCGCAAGCCATATTTCCGTAAATTCATTTAACGAATATTTTGATTTCACAAGCGGACTTGATGCTAATACTCGGCGCACACCCTTCAGCGGCGGAAGCGGCACATTGCAGGCACATCCGGAAATGAAGCAAAGCACTCTTTATATTGCTTTAATATCCTTCGTTATTACTGCAGTAGTGGGGTTTTATTTCGTATGGTTGAGAGGTTACCTCTTATTGCCGCTTGGTATTATGGGATTGATCTTATTGGTAACTTATACTATTTGGTGGGCATATAATCCAATCCTCTGTTTGATAGCACCTGGATTGGGTTTCGGTGTTTTCATGGTTATGGGGACACACTTCTGTTTGACCGGTTCATACAGTTGGATATCCTTCGTTGCTTCTCTTGTTCCCACATTTCTTGTGAGCGACTTACTGCTGCTCAATCAATTTCCTGATGTAGATGCCGATAAAAGTGTCGGACGTAGACATTTCCCGATTACAATAGGGCGGCAAGCCAGCGCTGTAATATATGGCGTCTTCTTGCTGTTAGCGTATGTTTCGGTAGTGATTGGTGTGTTTTTTGTTTTATTACCTCGCTACAGCCTGCTTGTTTTCTTGACAGCCATCCCTGCTTGGAAAGCCTATCAGGGTGCATACAAAAATGCTGAAAATATCCCTGCTCTGATTCCCTCGATGGGCCTAAACGTAGTTATCAATTTGACAACGCCGATTTTACTCGCTGTGGGACTTTTTATCGGATAATAGATCAAACAATTCAAAGGTATGGCGCATATAGATGCAATACAGATCTGAAAGTGTCGAATACTCGTAGAATATAGATACCAGGGAATTGGTTATAGGCGGAATATGTCAGAACTGATTGTTAAACAATTTAAAGAATTAATCGAGACAGGCATGAAGTTGGCGCCAATCGGTGGTTTTGATTATTCTGGATACAATGCGCGCTTGCAAAACAAATATCTTGAATGGCGAAAGACGTGTTTAGAAGTTCTCGAATTGTCAGGACCAATTGGGTTTCCATACAAGCAAAAAATTCTTGGAGATACACACGGCGGATTATTTTATCAATCATCCGTGTATTTAATTCTTACTTGTATGAATGAGTTGTACGAAAAACTGAAAGCATCGCCAGATCTTGTATCTGCACCTGCTCCCGTTGCCGCTGCTGAATCTGCAACAGTGACATCATCGGAAACCGGTGGAAAGCGCATCTTAAAACCGCCTCCTAAAAAACCTGCCGAATCACCGGTACAGACAAATACACAAATACCACCTATTGCAGAGAATAAGAAAGTGTACGTGATTGGGGAATTAGATGAACCATTGCGCGTTCAGCTGCTGCAATTCCTTAATGAAATTGGGTTAGAAGAAGTTACTATAGAACGTCAACACGGACAAATGCTTCCGCTGGATTCACTTCAAATAGATGCGGGGATAAAATTTGCATTTTTTATTATCAACACTGCTGATATCGGATATGCAATGTTTGAGATCGGGCATTTTGTCGGTAAGCTTGGTAAAAATAGGGTCTGTGTGCTTTACGGCTCAGACGTCAACTTTCCAAAAAATATGATGCCGGGTGTATTAGTAAAATTAATTACGGTAAAGTTGGAAGAGGCGAGTTTTGGATTACTGAAAGATCTCAAAGCAGCCGGATATCAAATAAATTTTTAGAATGCGAAAAATAGGGAATGTAATAGAACAAAGAGCACTATCCCCGCCTGCCGGCAGTGCACTACTTCAGAGATTCGGTAACAAGGCGAAGGCGTTCTAAGGAGTTGTATAGTTAAGTTCACCATGCCTGCGTTTATAGTTATAGCAATATAAGAAATTATTAAGTTCTTCAGATATCATTTTTGATAGTAAGCACAATAAACTTGTGCTGCAGAGTGCCAAGGCGTAAAAGGCGCCATTCGTTTTCAACAATTTGAGAGTTATCGTTGCGGCATGGTCATTAGCGAGAAAAAGTATTATAAACCATCGATACTAACTCGTTTCAATCACTCAAGGAGATTGCAATGAATATGAAACCTATTGTAAGGAATGTCGCTTTGATGGTGTGCTTCGGTGCGATAGGATTAGGAATGTTCACAGAAAATGTGAGGACGGTCCAAGTGCTCGGCTTGTTCGTAACTGGAGTAGGTTTTGGTGCTGCACTAGCCACGCTCATTTCTATTATCAGAGTAAAACAGACAAAGTCATAGATTTAAAACCACGTAGCGTACTGTTAGCAACGGTTCAGTACAGATTTAAGCCATAGGTCACTTACGCTTCATGGCTTCAGCGATGGAGCGCTTATGAGCCTTGGGGTCAAAAGTAAAGCGAATGAACTTGTATCATTTTGTGTATATTGAAAATATTCATCACCGCAGATTGCTTGTCTGCCAGCAT
>JBEKLV010000064.1:0-12727 GCA_050008835.1 Bacteroidota bacterium
CTTTCGAGAGACATCCGGATCGAGTACGCGGCTTAATTTTGTGCGACACAAAAAGCGAACCTGACACGAATGCCGCAAAAATAAAACGCAGCGCTACTATGAAGATAGTAAAGACGGCAGGTGTTAGAACATTTGTTGAAGACTTCGTGAGAGATATTTTCTGGGAAAAGACCTTCGAGAGGAATCCAAGCGCTATTGCATTCATCAAACAAATAATTTGCGCAAACTCACAGCGTGGTATTTGCGGAACATTACTTGCGCTTGCCGCCCGCACCGACACAACACCAGCTCTTTCTTCTATTAACATTCCCACATGCATTATTGTCGGGGAACATGACAAGTTAACGCCTTCCTCCGATGCACAAACTATGCATATGATGATTGTTGGATCAGAACTGCACATCCTGCCTGATGCCGCTCATATAAGCAACTTGGAAAACGTTCAGGAGTTCAACGCACAGCTTATCGCCTTTTTGAAGAAGCTATAACGGTCGGCATCATTGACCTTCTCTTTTCCTTCACCTATATTATAGCAACAGAATGTTAATATAGATGGTGGTGTCAATTAGAAAGTACAGAGAGGGAAAAAAGGAATTTCAAGAGAAACCATTCTATGCAACGACGAATTTTAATACGACGATTCAAATTCAAATCGACCAAATCCAACAAATTATTTGCTAAAGCTCAAACTATTATCCCAGGTGGTGTGAATTCTCCAGTGTATGCATTCAAGTCAGTAGGGCGAGCGCCGCTTTTTGTTAAGCGAGCAAGCGCTGCTTATGTTTGGGATGAAGATCGAAACAAATATATCGATTATATGGGCTCGTGGGGACCAATGCTTCTCGGCCATGCAAATCCTGCAATACTCAAAGCTGTTCGGGCGGCTGTAAAACGCGGTACAAGTTTCGGAGCACCGACAAGACTTGAGGTCAAGATGGCAGAGCTTATCACCAAGATCGTCCCATCCATTGAGATGATACGAATGGTGAACTCCGGTACCGAAGCAACCATGAGCGTCATCCGATTAGCACGCGCATTTACCGGCAAGGATAAGATCATTAAGTTCGAAGGATGTTACCACGGACACGGCGATTCTTTTTTGATCAAAGCCGGTTCAGGTGCAATAACGCTTGGTGTTCCCGATAGCCCCGGTGTTTCGACAATGATTGCGGTGAACACACTGACAGCTCGTTACAACGATCTCGCTTCAGTGCGAACATTATTTGAAGAAAACAAAGATCAAATTGCAGCAATAATTGTAGAGCCGGTAGCGGGCAATATGGGCTGTGTACCGCCTGTTGAAGGATTCCTGCAAGGATTGCGTTCTATATGCAACGAGTTTAATGCATTGCTTATTTTTGATGAAGTGATGACAGGTTTTCGAGTCGCAATTGGCGGAGCACAAACATTATACGGCGTTCAACCAGACTTAACTACACTTGGCAAGATTATTGGAGGCGGACTTCCTGTTGGTGCATACGGCGGGAAGAAAGAAATTATGCAGATGGTGGCTCCAGCTGGACCAATGTACCAAGCCGGAACACTTTCCGGCAATCCTTTGGCAATGGCAGCAGGATTTACAATACTACGGATTCTCCATGCCAATAAGATGATCTACAAACAACTTGAACAGCGATCAGTACAGCTTGAGGAAGGATTAAAAGAAAATCTACAGAAATTAGGATTGGGTTATACATTTAATCGAGTTGGATCTATGTTCACACTTTTCTTTACTTCAAAATTAGTAACTGACTACGACTCCGCTATAACATCAGATATAATAAAATTCTCGAAGTATTTTAACGCAATGTTAGAGCAGAGAATTTATTTACCACCATCGCAATTTGAAACGGCATTTATCTCAACGGCACACACAGAGAGAATTATCGAGAAGACAATTAAGGCAAGCTACAAGGCACTACAGAAGATTTGAAGATGCACATTATACTACAACAAAGATTTCATTCTTCATGAATGAAATTGTTGAATCTTCATAAATAAAACCCCAATTCTAAAAAGAATTGGGGTTTAGTGTTTATTAACTCATTCAAGCAACAGACAGTCGTTTTATTTCCCTTTCCAGGGGAATCGCTAAAGCAAAGTTACAGGAATTGCTATTGTTAGCGTTTCCAAACCCGGTGCAGAAATAGTAATCTTACAGGTTGTAGACGTTACAACAGTTGTAGAATTATCCGTGATACCAAATGAGAATTTTGTAGTTCCCCACCCAGGCCACCGTGCCGAAGACGCGTCTGCAATCGTTACTGGTATTCCCCCATATGTGTCGAAAGCAACACCACTTGTCCCCGCTGGAATCACAAAAGTAGCTGTAATTGTCGTGCCATCACATAACGGATTGCCATTAGCATCCGTAACTTCAAGTGTGAACAGAGCCGAAGAACCACCATGATTCATTGTTATCGAGGCTGGTGCTTGCACTACAACTATCGGCGCCTCGTTCATTACAACCAAGACACTATCTATGATTGTGCTACCGCCACGACCCTGCGTTTGTGCATAGACCCAAAAACCACCTATGCGCCCTCCTATTGGTGGATAAGTCAAATCGCAATATGGCGGCGCAGAAGGTCGTGGATTGGTAGTAAGAAAATTAACAGTCGCTAGACCGTTAGCGTCGGTATATGCTGTAAAATTATCGTATCCAGTTTCAATTATACCAGCTTGTGAGTGGAAATACACTGCAGTCCCTTTATTAACTGGATTGCTAAAAATATCACCAATTGCCACTGTAAATGTGGGATATGGCGTTAACAAATAATCCCATCCCGGGAAAACAAATCGGCTTGCCATAATTGTGAAATGGTTTTGATCTGGGAAACCAGAATGCACGGTAATCTTCACTGGTTGTGAAATTATAATCTTTCCACTTGTAAGTACGATTTGAGCGACAAGTTGAATAACACCCGACTCTGTACCGCTTACAACAGACGCGTGGAGTCTTCCTTGGGTATCTGTGCTATCTGCTGAAGGTATTACAACAGGAGAAGATCCACCTCCAATCGTACTATTCGGATAGAAATTGAGATTAAATGTTGCTCCATATCGTGGGGAGCTTGCTACGGGCGCACCGAGTGAATCGCGTACTTCGTAAGTAATTACTGCATTGTTAAGAGCACCTACATCAGATATATATATATCGCTTGCAGATGTACTAATGTAAGCAATCTGCGCAGCTTTTTTTACATCCGCAGAAGGCGGAATGATTGATCCTGGAGCTTGTAGATAACCATGGAACGTTCGCGGTTTTGCAGTTCCATTAGGTCCGTTGACAGTTATTGTGACATCAAAATTACCACCCGTTCCAGTCCCCGGAAGTCTATCAGCAATTCTTACAACGAAAGTCGTTTGATTGATATCTGTTGTACCGTTCGTCGAGAAATTATAATAATTACTCAAAACAATCTCACCTGCATCGGCTCCAGAAACAGTTACCAGTACAGAATTACCTGCAGCAAGTGGATTTCCATTAACATCTGCAATTTTATAATTGATATCAACATAACCCGCATCATAAACTACAACACTATCACTCGATGGTACATTCAAGGTTGTTATAACTGGTGCACCGGAAAATAGAAATGGAATTTTTCTCTGCAATGTAGTACCGCTATTTCCTTGTGTCTGGGCTGTTACATAGCCCCATCCAATTCCACCAAGCGACGGTTCATTCGGAGTGGCACCGCCAGATAGATTAGCACTTGCAGATCCACTTACGTCTGTAACTGCCGAGGCATCTACCATCCCGCCGCTTGTCGTAAACTTGATAACAGTACCAGCAAGCACTGGATTACCAAGCGTGTCACCAATTTGAGCATTCAATCTACCCACTACAGTGCCTATTTGCGACAAACCAGGTAGGTTGTTGGCAGATATTATAACGTTGAAGTTCGTCCACGAAGGTCCAGAAATTCTTACCGAGACAGGCTGCGATAATATTGTTTTCAATCTTGCGGTAATAGTTGGGCTGCCATAATTAATCCCGGCATACAATTTCGTCGATGCTTGCCCATTCGCATCGGTCATTGCCCATGTTGGGATAAGATGCGCACCACCCGATGTATCCGAGAGTGAGAAGAACATCGTATCACTTTGAGCGGTACCAATTGCTCGTCCTCCTGCATCCAATGCCTGGAAGATTAAATTAGACGTGCTGAGACCGCCCGTTCCACTTGCTGCTATAATCGTGCTGCTTACACTGGTAAGTATTATTTGTGTTGGTGCTGTGATTGTCCCTACTGGCGATGCCAGTGTTCCTGTCAAGGTCTTGGTCGTTGTTCCATTGGGACCTGTAACTGTGATCGTCACATTGAAGCTTCCACCAGTTCCTCCTTGAGGTACAATATTCGTAACTGTAAACTGAATATATCTTGACGTGTCCACTAATGTGAACGCTGTATTACCGCTCAATTGTGCCTGAGCACCTGCAGAACCACCTGTGGTGACATTGGTCGTATTGCCGCTGGCAAGCGGATTACCTTTCGCATCCGCTACTTTAAAGGTTATTTGCAGAGAACTCCCCGCGCTGATCGTTCCAAGATCTGTACTCGCTACAGTAATAATTGGTGCACCGGAATAAATCACTGGAACCTTATTAGTAATTGTGACTCTGATAGTATCTCGCAGACCTAAAGTAGATACGGTAATTGTATCGATACCAGATGGTGTAATTGGATTTCCTCCATAAACGATCGCTGACGCATGACCTGTAGCATCCGTAAATGCAGAGGAAGTGATGACACCTTCAGTAGCAGTAAAATACAATGCTGTGTTGGGCTGAACTGGGTTGGCATATTTATCACCCATCTGCACATATACAGTCCCAATCTGAGTACCTTGAGAAACCTCACCTGGCCAATTGGGTTTATCTGTCCATACTGTAAAGTGAGCCGAATCCGCCAATCCGCTGGCTATTGTTATTGGAACTGGAGCTGATGATATATTTATGCCATTTAACGTTGTTTTTGCAACCACTTGCAAAACACCAGCTTTTGTGCCAGCGTTTACCGTAGTTGTGACTTTCCCATTTGCATCTGTTATTGCCGATGTCGGTGAAAGAAATTCTCCATCACCTAAACCTTTTTCTGGATAAAAACTAAAGGTGACCGTTGCTTGTCGATTTATACTAATAGGATTCCCTAATGAATCTTTTACGACAAAGCTTATTGTCGATGTCTCTGTAGCTCCTGTGCCCTTCACAGAAATTGTTGCCGCACTAGGCGAGCCGGCAAGCAATTGGATACTCGAGGAATATCCAGATAATGCAGCTGCCAGGTAGCCTTTCAATATCTTTGTCGCAGTTCCATTCGGACCACTGACCGAAATAGTAATATCAAAATTGCCGCTAATGCCGCCATTCGCTACAGCATCACTCATTCTAACAGTATACGTAGTACTAGTTGTATCTGTTGTACCTGTTGTTATGTTGACGGCATTGCTTAAAGTGATACTGCTTGCAGCAACTCCAGACACACTAACTGTAATTGTATTGCCTTGAGCAAGCGGAATTCTATTTGCATCCGCAACAGTGTAATATAAATCCGCATAACCACCATCAGAGATAACGACGGTATCAGTTGCACGTACGTTTAAGGGAGTAATAATTGGGGTACCTGAAAAGACAAAAGGAACTTTACGCGTCACAGTTACTCCGCCATGCACTTTAATAAATGCAGAAATGTTACCAAAACCCAAGACGGGATCTATCGGCACTTTACCGCCATACAATCCAGTTGAAGCACTTCCGTTTGCGTCTGAAAGTGCAGAAATTGGACTAATAGCGCCACCAGTAGTATTAAATGTAACATATTGTGGAGCTGGGAAATTACCATAAATATCGGCGAGATTAATTTTAAGTGTGCCTACCTGATTTCCCACATTATTGAACATGTTTTTTTGAAGATTCAAAAATATTTGATTTGAATCGGGCAATCCATGTGCCACTTCAATAGGCATAGATATTGCTGAAAAATAATTTCCCAATCCATCTGTAGTTTTTGCTACAACTTGAGCAACACCCGGTACATTACCGGCACAAACAGTTACAATAACAGCCCCTCCTGCCCCAGTCGAATCCTGATTAGGAAAAATATAAGTGCCACTTGGTGCCCGTAAGAGAGAAAATGTGACGAGCGCTTTCCGAGACACACTGAGTGGAGTCCCACTTCCATCTCTAATAATAAACGTAATTCGCGTACTAGTATCAGGTAATTGTGTTTCAGATAAGTGTAACTTCAGGCTCGATGAATCCGCAAGTGAGATACTTGCTGGAACACCATAAAATCCGGTTCCTGACGTTGCACCTCGATCATATCCAGAAAACCAATCTTGATCTACGATGGGATAGTTACCATTCGGACTCGTAACATTAATTTTAAAAGTTATTACACCCGAGAGACTATCTTTAACTTTATCAATAACCCATATTCGAAAATGCGTTTGATTAGTGTCTTTCGTATCGGGCATTGTAATCTGATTACCTTTCAGCTGCAAGGTACTCTGTAATGCATTATTGATTGCAGTAACCGTCACATTAATTGTAGTTCCTGCTACTAAGGGTTTTCCATAATCATCGGAGACTGTAAAATCGAAATAATTCATATCTCCATCTGGGACTTCAAAATTTACAGTGTTAGAACTGCGAGCTACAGTAGTTTGTCCCGAGAAAAGAATTTGAATCGTTCTTACAATAGAACTATCCGCTTTACGGACAGAAGTATCGCCTTTCGTTTCTGCAGTGACTGTTACCAGACCTCCAATTGGTGGATTTCCACCACCACTTGTCAATGTAGCGGTAGCAATACCATTGCTTGTAAATGCATTACTAGTTATTCCACCTCCATTTGTAACAAAGCTTACTGGTGTTCCATCATTAGCAGGATTTCCAAATTGATCATTTAAAGTCATCATTATCGTTGTGCTTACGCCATCATAAACACGGCCAGCAATATTATACTTTGAGGCAGAAATAGAAACATGGTTACCATCAGGTAATCCGGTGCCTTCAGTTAATCCCGCTGTTGCAGCAATTTTACGTGTCGGATCGATCACCTGTGCAGTCACAAGAATGGCGTTGGGTTTTGTGCCGCTAAAAACTGTTGTTGAAACTTGCCCGGTTAATGGATCGGTTTCACCAGTATCCGGTTTAATGGATTCTCCACTTGGATTTGATACACTGATTGAGAATTTTACTTTACATTTATTTGAACCTGTGACAGCACGATTGACAGAATCCACAACCAAAAATGTTAAAGTGCAAGATTGATTAATACCACCTTTTAGTAAAATTGATTTTGTTGACTGACTTAATAATCCAATGCTTGCCGGTCGTCCTGATTTACCATTAACAATTTTACTTGAATCTGTTACTACCATATGGATATTTTTATTTGATAGAGTATCTCCCGGTGTTAGACTTACACTAAGCGTATCAGATACGTACCCGGACAGAACTGCATATATAGATGTAGTATAATTGCTGGACAATTCCATTGTAAGTTTATATGAACCATCCGTCCTTGATGTGTCGACTTTCGCTAAAGATTGCCTATCGATAACGCGAGCTAGTGCAAGAGGATTATTATCCGCATCAAATACTTTTCCGCTTATGGAAGATGTTTTTGTTGCGGTTGGTTCTGTCGGGTTTTGCTGACATCCAGCATTTAATAATAATAGCGTCACACTCAAAAATACAAAGGCGCGCAAATTCATACTTAACTCCTCAGGGAAAGGTCCCTACTCTCAAAATAAAATTATTTTTCTGATTTATTATTAAGATCTTTTTCCATTTCCTGCCGTTTGTCCCTAATTAAATTTTTAAGAGCAGATTGTTTTGCTGCCCGTTCTTCTAATGATGGAAGAATTTCTGCTCTAATAAGAACAATCAATTCCCGTTTAATAGTCTCTTTTGAATCAAATCCAAAGATATAACGTAATCCAAAAACCCACCAGGGTAAATCTTTTAAAAACGGCACTCCAGAGCGAACGATCTCGTTATCGTTGGAATACATTCCACCAATATATCCTTCTTCACCGTTGAGAAGTGTCAAAGAACCTGTTGCTTGTGTTTTATTAATGATAGACGTTGCTGTGCCGGTTGTGAAGGTACTTTTCTCAACCTTATACTGAACATCAATAAATTCCAAATCTCCAACTTTATATATTTTGGGTCTAACTGTCAAGATGTTTCCTGTTGGATATAATCTTTGCACCGTGTTTCCGGAGAAATCTTTTTCCAATATGGAAAAATCTTGTCCTATTTGGATTGTTTGAGTTGAACCGGAGCGAACTGTAAGCTCAGGCCTCGCTATAACTTCGCCAAGCTGATCGCTTTCGAACATTGCGATAGCCGCATTGATATTTACTCCTATATTTCCAGTTGGACTAATGGCGGCGCTTAGAGCTTGATCTGTCAACCTGCTTGCAATTTGAGTTGTAGATGTTCCAGTAGTTGTGGAAGTTCCAGTAGTCGTGGAGATTCCACCAGTCGTAGATGTTCCACCAGTCGAAGATATTCCAGTACTCCCCGTAGTTGTTGTACTAGTCGCACCATGAAGATTCACTCCGAGATTCATGTTGCTTCCTCGGAAAATAGAAAAATCCATTCCACTCTGAGCCAGTTTTGTCTTATTAAGATCGAAGAATACACTTGAGATGGCAACTTCACGAAGTTTTGAATAATATTCACTGGAATCAACGAGCGCTGGTGCGACAGCTGGTGCGACAGCCGGTGCAGGCGTAAACGATGGTGTTTGAGATACACTTTTAGATTGATTTTCTTTCTGCGTTTGTTCACCAACTTGTTTGCCTATATCCTCTAATGAAAGAATTTCTAAATACTCCGGATAATCATTGTACCACAATTGATTACTCCGCAATATTAGTTCCAATGCATCTTTCCAATACATCGACTCGATATTAATACCGATGGTTTTATCTTTCCCTTGTAAGGGAGATCGATCTATTAACAATTTTCCATCTATTTTCTTGCTCAACTCTCCAAGCGATTGAATTGCCTTAGTATACGAAACATCGGCACTAAACGAGACTAACTCTTCCTGATTGATAACCTTTCCTTGTGCCGCACGACGAACTGCTTGTTCCGATTGTGCTTGTGCCAGTTTTGCAATGCTGACGACAAATAGGAAAATAAAAAGCAAAGAGCGTATCCTCATAATTCCCTCATTCTCTATCGTTTATCGAATAATATTTTCTTTGTCAGTTTTCGGATGACCCCGCCTTCATCCAATGTAAACTCGACAGCGCTTTCAGCTGGATTTACGCGCGTTACATTTCCGCGCCATACTTTATCGCCAAGGTGCAATACAATCAAAGCTTTATCTGTAAGAACAAATGCTTTTCCTGGCAAAACGGCTTTTACCAATACTTGATCTGCATTGATTTCCCCCGACGGCATTTCTGTAGACAGCGTTTGTGTAATCATACTGTGGAATGGATCATAGGGAGATGGAATCATAGTCAGTGATTGGGCAGCCAGCGATGTACCAAGTTCAGGAACATTGCGGACGAAATAAGCATGAATTTCCATATCAAAGGAAATATACTTTGTAACATCTTTTGTCTCTGGATCAATTACCTCTTTCTGTTCAAGTTGCATCGAAGCAATTTTATACAAACGCCGTCCATTTTCTAAAAAGTACACAAACTTAAAAAGATTTTCGAATTGTGCTTCCCCATTATATAAACTATAAGAATTGTAACCCCAGCTTGCTCTTTCATTCGTCCCTATAAATTTCATATCAAATTTTAAAAATCCGGCTTCATCAATGCCTTGACTCATATAGCCATACGTTTGCGATGAAATATCAAATTGAGGAATCTCCTTGCTACGGGAATCATATCGTCGCTTGATATCTTGATATTGGGCAGTTAAACGCTGGACATCATCCGTTAATCCCGGTAGATCTTCTAATTTTTTATTGATAGCTTGAGTTTCTTTATTGATTTTTTTAATCTGGCGCGGCTGCCAAATCATCCACACAATTACACCAATTATTATTATAACAAGCTCCACAGCAGCAAGGGCAAGCGTATTTCTAAGTTTATAGGTCACGGTTCTCTCGTCCCTCTATCTTGTGTTGGGTTCGGGAACATCAAACTTGTCCACTCGCTCGATCACAATATCAAACTCGTATAAAATCTTTTTCCTTATTGTGATTGTGCGTACTTCTCTCAATGTTGCCCTTTCGAATATACTTGCGATACGCGGGATACGTGTGCGATAAATTGCTCGACCTGATATGATAATGTTTCTTCCATCTGGTTTCAGGCTGTATATCCATAATGAATTAAGATCCTCAACGCTATTTGCAAGATAATGTAGGATACGACTCCAGCGATCGCTACCCGGCGCAACAGAATCATAAATACTCGTTGCATTACTATAACGGCTGATATCGGAAGATAACGCTGCTCTGCGCTGTCTAAAGACATCTAATTCATTCAGTTTCTGTTGTTTTTGTACAAGTTCCCCCCCGAGGCGGCGGATTTCAGTTTGACGATCGTTGTATGAAAGTATAAAAAATGGGATTGTAATAGTGATTAACATTGCTATCAATATTCCGTGCCAAGCAAGTGCGAGTGTCCGCTGACTTTCTAAAATAAAATGTGGGATGAGATTGATATCATAGAATCCCGGAAGCTTTGGTTGAAGCGAACGCCATGCAGTCATAATTGGGATAATATATTCTGATACCGCCTCACCAATTGATTCTTCAAATTCACCAAGGTCCAAAGTAGGCGCCTTTATATATTCCACAAGAGCGCTTGAGAATTGTGGGGCGAGAGTATCCAATAAATTCACTTTATGACTTTCACCAGCAAGAAGTATTCTATCGATCCGTGTAAGGGCAATATTGTCTTGTTCAAGAAGAATCCGACTGTAAATTGTGTTTTCAATGTTAGGTGATTCATACCCTTCGCTGATAATTGGGGCGAAGTGAAGATAATGTTCACCCTGCATAAACACGAGACGACTAAAATCATGTCCTACATAGACAAGCACTGAAACTTCTTCTTCTTGCGGTTCGTACTGAGTACGCACCATCTCCATCAACGCAGTGTCTGCGCTATCCATGAGTTTGATGAGAGGTACGCGGCCACCCATAAATGGTTTGACTTCAGAAAGAAGCTCATAGACGTGTAAGCCATCTTCACGGATTAGTGACAGTAATCCACCAGATGCCGATGGAATAGTATCAATTGCATCTAATGCCGGAGCAGAAGCGCGTAATGTAGAGAGCTCTTGTGAGATTTTTTTCCTTAGCTTCTCACCTTTTAATCCAAAATTGCTCTCAAATTCCTGATATGTTACAGCTGGTTCGGAGATTGCGTAAGAGAGTGTGTATTTTTTCGGGGAACCGACTTCGTTCAACAATCCAAGCAATACGGATGCATTCGTGTTTCCTTCATCGGATGGGGATTATATTGCACCTGCTGATGAGAACGAATCCCCTGATGAAAGATCACCAAATGCCGTTGCTTCGCTTTCCTCTGGGGTTGCTTGCTTTTCTTCAAACTTATGCACCAATGCAACCGTTTTAAAATCCCGGAGCGTAACCTTGTTCCCTTTTGCAGAAAGGCGTACAAATTTGAGTTCTAGCCCGTCTACAAATACGGCAACTGCTGTTTTTCCGTCCCCTGCTTGAATGGGCATAAGCTGGTATATCCTCTTATGTTAAAATTTGTCTAAACTCGCTTTGTGCGTCAATCTTCGCTCCATCACGCACCAGCTATGAGAACATCACTCTGTTGGCTGTAATTGTAAAAGCTGTTGAAGACGTCGTTTGTTGTTGGCATAATTCATAGCATTTTCCAAAGAAATTTTCTTCTGCAAGTACAAGCGTTTAAGATCCTGTTCCATGCTCATCATTCCAAGTTCCGTACCTTCAGAGATCATTTGGTAAATCTCGCTAGTATTATTGTTCTTGATGGCTGCACGAACCGAAGGAGTCCCAAGCATAATTTCCTTGGCAAGGACACGTTTTCCATCCAAGCTTGGTACAAGTTTTTGTGAAATAACACATCGAAGTAAATCTGCCAAACGATTGCGCACGCGTTCCTGTTCAATTGGTGGTGTCTCACCGATTATCCGATCGATGCTCTCAACGGCTGCAGCCGTATGTAATGTAGAAAACACTTTGTGACCTGAATCTGTAATTTCCAAAGCTGTTAAAATTGTTTCAGGATCCCGTAATTCCCCAAGCATAATAATATCTGGGTCTTGACGCAGCGCTTGCACCGCACCTTCTTTGAATGAAAGCACATCTCTTCCCACTTCTCTGTGTCTGATAATACATTTATCTGACTTATGAACATACTCGATAGGTGAAGCAATGATAACTATGTGTCCTTCTATACTGTGATTGTTTGCATCAATGATGGCATCTAGCGTAGAACTTTTTCCCGAGCCAGTAATTCCAGTTATAAGGCAAAGCCCCTCCTTCGTGTGAGCCAAACTCAGTACCTTCGTAACATTAACATGCAATTCCAGCTCTTTATAAGGGCGGACCACATTGTTAATTGCGCGCATATTTAATGCAAGCTGATCTAAATCAAAATAAGCATCAGCACGAAATCTTCTAAAATCTAGATTATCCCCATATAACATATGAGAGAAGTCAAGATTTCTGTTTTCAAATAGAAACGCTCTTTGACGTTCTCCTATTATGCTTTGAATAAGAATGTTAAT
>JBEKLV010000065.1:0-12715 GCA_050008835.1 Bacteroidota bacterium
GCACAGAAATTGGACAATGCTCGGCAGTCCAAATGGAGAGTACGAAGCTATTGTCGATCCTTGCGGATTACTCACACCGTTGCCTCGTGAATGGTCGATTGATGTTTGGCTTGTATCAGATCATGGGATATTCCTGCCCTCACTTTCCACTCCGATATGTCAAGAATACGATACAAAGGCACCGAGAATTACAACTCGATTTGATGCTGATGGTTTATTGTTAGAGATAGAGGCATTCGTTGATACAACAAACCAGGGGAGGGATGTGCTCTTCCAAGCCGTTCATGTAACCAACAACACCGATCAAATATTAGATGCATTGGTGTGTTTTGCTGTGCGGCCATTCAATCCAGAAGGGGTTGCACCGATCCGGCATATTGAATTCAAGCAACCACGCCAGTTGTATGTTGATCACTGTCTCGGACTTGTCTTTGCCGAGGAACCGCAGAGAGTATATTGCTCCAATGCTCAGCAAGGGGATGTAGTGAATACAATTCGTAAGCAAGTAGAATGTGGCAATTGGAAATCACGAGAAGAAACTGATCTGAAACATTCTATGTCGTGCCCGGTTGGTTTGGCAAACGCAGCAGTAGTATTTGAGGCGCGCCTTGTTCCCAACGTAAAAAGGTCAATTCACTCGAGTGTTGCCTTAGGAACAAAAAAGGATCTCTCACACTTGCAGTCAAAGTCAACCTGGCGTGTCTCCTTTGAACAACGAAGTCAAAGGCATCAGGCTCGGTGGGATAAGGAACGGTCAATAGGCGCTGCAATCGAACTTGCCGATAAGCGTCTTCAAAAACTTTTCGATGTTAATGTGGTGGTTCTTTTGCAACTGCAGGATGGTGAATTTATTTCTCCCGGTCCATACCTTTATCATCATTTCTGGTTCCGGGATGCAGCACCGATGGTGCATGCGTTGGATAGATTAGGATTTCATCGACGTGCAAGACAGGTAATAGATTCTTTCCCTGAAAGGCAGAACAGCGATGGTTTTTTTAGAGGGCCAGATGGAGAGTGGGATTCCAACGGCGAGGCACTTTGGCTAATCGAGCAACACGTCGTATTATCGCATCCGACTTCGTGGTTAGGACATCTATTCCCGAATATTCAACGCGGTACTGAGTGGATCATTCAGAAACGAAAACAAAGTCATGATACAGTTACAACACATCGAGGACTTCTTCCGCCAAGTCTAAGCGCGGAACATTTCGGAATGGTTGATCAGTACTATTGGGACTCCTTCTGGGGATTAAGGGGCATGCGTTCCGCGGTAGCTCTCGCCCGTATCATTCATCGGCGAGAAATTGCAGAACGATGGGATCGTGAAGCTGAAATGTTTTCCAAAGATATTCGACGCTCGCTGGAAATTGTTGCCGACCGGTTGGGCAGAAATCTTATTCCTGCGTCTCCATCTCGTCCGTTTGATGAAAGCGCCATCGGATTTGTTTCCGGAATTTATCCGTTAGGTATTACAGATGTCTTTCCATCTGCTTTTGATGCGACACTGCATGAATTCACGGATAGATTTGTAGATGACAGAGGATTTTTCCATCCCATTATTCATTCGGGGTACAATCCATATCTCACATTACAGATTGCACATGCGTTCTTATTGAATGACCAATCACAGCGAGCGTGGCATATTGCAGAGACAATTTTCCGTCAATGCCCTTCGCCTTATTCATTGCCTGAAGCAATTCATCCAAAAACAGGCGGTGGTTCGATGGGAGATGGTCATCATGGCTGGGCTGCCGCGGAGATTGTTTTATTCCTACTGGATTGTTTGGTTAGAGAAAGATATGAAACGTTGACTCTATTCCAAAATATTCAAGATGGAATGCTGCAGTGGGGAACAAATAGTGCTGTTCATGGAGTCGCAACATCGTTTGGAAAAGTTGAATGTACCATAAGGTATGAAACTCTTCAAAAAGCATTATGTACTTTTACATTAGAGCCTTTATCTACTCGAATACCGAAACAGGTGGAAATTACATTTCCTTTTTTACTCAAAAGAGTATTACCTGTTTCTCCGAAATTGGATATCGAAGTGGAACAGTGCGAAGGGAAAACTGTTGTGCGGTTCCACTCAAGCAACGCGATGCTGCTGTTGGAACAATAACAATGTATCACTCGGAACTTGGTGAATACGGATCGTGAGTGATAGTTCTTCTTTAGCTTTTAAATAGAGTTTTTCATTGTCGCCTACGACAATTGCAATTCCATCTGGGTCACATATTTCAAGAATAGGAAAATCCAACATGCTATCTGTTGCCACAATCATCGGCATACGGTCACCGCTCATAAGACGATACTGTGCAACTTTCCCGTTTCCTATAGGGATCGGTTCAAGCACTTTGCTTGTGAGCTTCCTGCCCATCAACATTGGTTTGATCCCTGCGATATTGCTGATGGGAACATCGAACAATACCGAGCCGGCTATTTTTGCCGAGATATCGTTGCTGGCAGAGACAATAAAAATAGAATAGTGCCAGTCGCGTAGCAATCGGACAACTTCCATCATGAGCAAATTAGGTTTAGGAATACGAATAGGTTCTTCTTCGCAGTATAAATAATCCTGGTTTGACTGAAGAAGATGCTTTGAAACCCGAATAATGTGTTCCATAGAAATCCCTTCTAGTGCCCGCACAACTTCAACATAGGCAAAGACCGGATTTTCTTTGCACATAGATCGATATTCCTTCCACGATAACTGAAGTGTAAGTCCATCAATCAGAAGCTGAGCATAGACAGCATCACCGATATCTCCAACGAGCAAAGTATTATCTAGATCGAATAAGGCAATTCTATTTTTTCCGCCGAGATGAGACTCACCAAATCTTTGTTCCAGCTCCAATAAATTTTGAATGAGCTCAGATTGACAAATATAACCGAAGATGTCCGTTGGTGCTTCAGGTGAATGCTGCATTGAGCTTAGTAGATTCATAATGTCATTCCAAAGGTCTAATAGCGAATGTCGGCATTCGCAATGGTTGATGGTTGCGATGTAACGCTTGCGTTACAGTTGAGATTTGATATGGGATTTTAAGCTGGCGAATTTTAACATTGCAATATCCATCTGCATATTGTAAAATGTTATACTTCAAGAACTTTACCGGGTCATCACAAACTGCGCCTGCTCCATTGGCAAAAAGAATTCCATTACGATCGTATATTTCATTTCGATGAATATGCCCATGCAATACATATCGGACATTAAACGATTGGAAGAGGCGGATAATTCTTTTTCTTTTTTTCATCCGCATGGTGTTCGACTCTATTCTTGTCCAGAATCTGCCACCTTCATAGTCTGATTGAATGAGATCGTTAAAGTGATGGTGGACAACAATAATGTTGGTACGATCAGCTAAAATGCCGAAGGAGGTCATTTTTTCTAAAGCATCAATTTGCTGATCGTCCAACATTCCATTCGTGCCCAATGGATTTTGCCTAAAAGACCATGGAGGAATTGAATTCAAGCCGATGATGTTAAACGGCCCTACTATTTTGATAAAAGGAAAGAGACTTGTTTCACTCAATCTAGTGACATTCTGGAAAGTCTCAGCAAATGCATTCAGGAACAATGCCATATGCTGTGTATAGTCGATACTACGAATATGCTGCGGAAAACTCAGCACATCGACAGCGCGATGTGGTCCGCCGAAAATATCATGATTCCCAGGCACAATAGTCAATTTGCTGCTATCCAGCAATTGATGATTCGAAAGTATTTCCCGTGCAAGATAGTAATCGTCTTCGTCAGCCGTGCTGACAATATCACCGGATATGATGATATGATCTGCCCCCTCGTTCAGCATAGAACGCAAGAGCATTTTAAATGATTTAATATGCTCACGATAATGCTGCCGGCTCAAATGTGGATCTGAAATATGTGCTATTTGAAACGTATCTTTCATCAGAATATTTATGCTGCCTTGTGTAATAAGCGGCGTTGTTTTGTCTGCCGGATAATATCTTCGTATGTAATAAAGAGACGGCTCAGAATTGATTCCCATCGGTATTCCTGAGCACGTCGATGTGCTTGTTCGCCCATCGTCCGTCTATAGTTCGGGTGATCGAGCAGCCATTCCACTTTTTGTGCAAGGTCTGTACCGTCCAGTGGTTTAGCAAAGAGCCCAGATGTCCCCTCTTCAATAATCTCAATCGCGCCTCCCATTTTTGCTGCGATTGGGGTCAGTCCGGAAGCCATCGCTTCTAACGTTACCAATCCAAAGGTTTCCGTCGTTGAGGGGAAGACAAAGATGTCGGCAGAGGCGAAGCTCTCTGCAAGCGTGACACCTGTCTGGTATCCCAGGAAGTGCGCGCCCGGCATCATCTGCTCAAATTCGGTCCGAGCGTTACCATCCCCTACGATCACCATTTCAAAATTATTTCGCTTTGTTTTTAATTGTTGATATGCATTTGCTAAGACTCGCAAGTCTTTTTCCCACACTAACCTGCTTACAAATAATACGATGGGTTTAGAACCGCCACCAAATTGTGTTCGCCATACGTCATTCCGACGTTCAGGTGTGAAGAGCCCTGTGTCGACGCCATTTGGAAGATATTGCAAACGCTGAATATTGTTTTCTGTCAATTCATTTAGAATAGGCATTGTAGGGACGAGAGTTCGATCAACATTGTTATACAGATTTCTAGTTATTCGCCACACAAAGTCTTCAAGCTTTGTCAGGTTATAATAACGAGGATATGTCGGGAAGTGTGTATGATATGTTGCAACCACAGGCACACCAAAATGTTTTGCATATTTCACTGCTCCAAATCCGAGTGTGCATGGACTATTGATATGAATGATGTCCGGTCGGAATTCATTTAGTATTCTGGCGAATGATTGATATCCGGGCATAGCTATTCTGTATGATTTTTGGAGCGGGATGACAACTGAGGGGACCTTATACATTGGAATGGGTTGCTCCGATAGTTCCGGCAAAATAGAAGTGATAGCAATTGCCTCATGATTTCTGGCAAGTGCCCCCTCGATCATTTTGTAAACGACTCGCGTTACACCATCCTGTCCGACTTTTAAGTTCGCATTGAAATATGCTATCCGCATAAGTACTCCTCTCTTGTTGTATACAATATAAGAGAAGCGTATTACTGGAAAATGATGGCGTGGTTATTGAATTGTTAAGCTTTTCTGTTGGGTTAAAATCTAGAAAAGAATACGATAGAGGTACTGCAGGAAAATTATTCCGGCAGATATACCAAGCATCCAGAAAATGAATTCTAAGACACTGATTGACTCACTATCATCTTCAGTCTCTTGCTTAGGAAGGTTCCTTTCCAAAAGGTCAAAAAAATGTGACGCACTTTTTTGCTTCAGTCCTGTATCCGCCATACAGTCAAATTCCTTTTAGAGTTATGATAAAATTAACAATAAGCGGGGATAAAGGTATTACGGAATTGTTAATTTATTATTAATAAAATTGAGTTTTTTCTGCGAATCCTTGAAAGAGAGAACCCTAACCCCTATATTGAACGCACAAATCTGAATAATTGATAGGCCTTATGAAAAAAAACATTCTTGTTGTAGATGACGAAAAAGATATCATCGACCTTTTATCCTATAATCTGATCAAAGAGGGTTTTACGGTGATCACCGCCCGCAATGGACGCGAGGCGCTGGAACGGGTGAAACAAAAACCAGATTTGATCATCTTAGATGTAATGATGCCGGAAATGAACGGATTGCAAGTCATTCAGGAATTAAAAAAGGATAAGAAGACAGCATCCATTCCCGTGCTTTTGCTTACAGCAAAGGGTTCGGAGACGGATGAAATTGTTGGGCTGGAAGTAGGAGCGGATGATTATATTGTCAAGCCGGTAAAGATTGGTAAGATCGTTGCGCGTGTGCATGCGGTGCTTCGCAGGCAGGAGCAAGTTGCTCAAAAAGCAATTCCACAGATGGATATTATTTCCATCAAAGATTTAGAGATTAACGTGTCTAGTTATACAACAAGCATTGGGAAACAGAAGCTTGTGCTTCCAAGAAAAGAATTTGAGACGCTCGTCTATCTTATTCGAAATCGTGGGCGAGTGCTTTCACGGGAATCCATATTGAATGCAGTCTGGGGAGAAAATATTCACGTGGTGGATAGAACGATAGATGTTCACATTAGAAAAATACGCGAGAAGCTTGGTGCTTACTCTGATTATATCGAAACAGTCTCTGGTGTCGGATATCGATTTAAAACATAAATGAAAATACAAACAAAAATTACTGTTACCTATGTTGTGCTTGCACTGTTGATTGTTGTCAGTCTCGGTGTATTCACAAGTATGCGCATGGAATCGTACTTCAAGGAACGCTTGGTCGACGAATTAAGTCGTCAAGCCGATCTGGTTCTCTTCATTCTCCAGAAAGACACAACGTACTCATTCTTACAAATCGATCAACAGGTCAAGTTGGTCGGGGGTCTCGAGCACCTTCGCGTTACACTCATTGACGCACAAGGAAACGTACTGGCTGACTCGGATATTCCTTTTCCTGATATTACCGGCGTAAAGAATCATCTGGATCGTCCGGAAGTTCAAGATGCAAAACGTTATGGTGTTGGACACGATATACGTCATAGTGCAACTGTTGACCGCGATTTTTTATATATGGCAAAACTTGTAAAGAAATCTCCAAAGAGAAGTAGCTTTGAAACTCTTCAGTATATCAGATTGAGTGTTCCGCTCGAAGATGTGCAAGATCAAATCAATCACATCCGTTCGATTGTGATTATCGTTGGATTAGGAGTGCTGCTGGTGATTGTAACCGTGAGCATTATCGTTTCTCGCCGCATTGCAAAACCAATGACGCAAATTGCCCAAGGTGTGGAACAAATTCGTTCCGGTGATCTGGATGCACAGCTTGTTATTTCTTCGAACGATGAAATTGGGCTCGTGGCAAAGGCGATCAACGAACTCGTACAAAAGCTTAAATCGGACATTGTACAATTAAAAAAGTTAGAGCAAGTACGTAATCAGTTCCTAGGCAATGTTTCACACGAACTTCGTACACCGATCTTTGCTGTGCAGGGATATTTAGAAACGCTACTCGATGGTGCTGTGGATGATCCTGTTGTGAACCGCTCGTTTTTAGAAAAAGCACAGTCGAATCTGAGCCGTCTCAATGCGTTGTTGGAGGATCTCATCAACATTTCACAGATTGAATCAGGTGAAATGAAAATGAGTCTTCGATATTTCCGAGTTAATGAATTCCTTGAATCGGTTAGTAAGGATTATGAATCATTAGCAGCTGGACGAAATGTCACATTGAAACTTTCATTAAGCACAAAAGATGATGATGAAGTATTCGGCGATAAGGATCGATTGAGACAGGTTCTGAACAATTTAATCAGCAACGCCATCAACTATAATAAACCCAACGGGGAAGTCGTTATCACTTCTGACAAAAAAGAACATGGCATTCAACTGAGTATAAAAGATACGGGTGTTGGAATCCCATCTGAGCAACTTCCAAGGATCTTTGAGAGGTTTTATCGTGTTGACAGTGACCGTTCACGTGCTCTTGGTGGCACCGGACTAGGTCTTGCTATTGTTAAACATATTGTGGAAGCACACGGAAGTCGGGTACAGGTCGAAAGTATAGTGGGAGAAGGAAGCATCTTCCACTTCCTTCTTAAAAACAACTAATGTGCATTCGCTGGTATTTCGATGGCCGGAATCATGATCTCTGTAAGCTCATATTCCAACGCGAGCAATTCGTTCCGCATAGTTTCGCGATAGTTTTCAGATTCTTCAAGCAGCTTTGGAATCAAACCTTTATAGTGATTTATGCCGTCCTGTAAATTTGCTTTGAATGTGCTGAAATATTTTTGTTCCTTTGCATTCCAAGTATCAAGCCGTTTTTGGATTTCAATTTTCATATAGTCCACATATAACCGCAGCTCATTAATGAACAAATTAGGGCGGTTGGGATTAGTCATAAGTTGTATGCGGCCGTAGATATGCCCTACCATTTCTTCCAACGATGCGATCTTTGAAAAGTAAGCGAGATTTGGCCCCGGACATACGGCAACAGCGCGTTCTTTTGCGGGTCCATGACCATTACTATTGATTAGGCCGGATGCAGCAAGATCTTCACACAGACAAGCTTTCTCAACTATCTTTGCAAGTTTTTCAAATAGCACTGTTGGTGCAAGATTCTGCTTTTTTAATTGATCAATTTTAAGCGCTTGATATTGGTTCGATGCAGTACAAATTGGTTCAGTTGTAAATTCTGTGTTGGAGATGAGAAACTTTTTTGTGCATTTGCTTCCGGGTTTTCCCTCGTTGGCGCGCTGGTGTATAAGCAAGTCACTTGTGCTTCCCCGCAGATTGTTAAATGGCACTCCAAGAGGTGAAGCATCGCTGATATAATAATCTTCTCTCCGAGCATGGGCGAGTAGCTGTCTTGTCGTCTCATCGACATTGGTTGCCTCTGGGACGAGGAGGAACGGTGATCCCCAGCCTGTTCCTTCAATACAATAATATTCGCGTAAGAACTTGTCTTCCTTCGCTGTGCCAATTCCGCCTTGTACAGTTATTCGAAACGGTAAAGAGTGAGGAAGAGTCATTCCTTTTTCCTGTAATGCCGCAGCATAAATTTGCCGTAATTCTGAAAGCAATAAGTTTCTATTGGTCTTGAACTCGTCGAGGATCGGTCCGAGCAAAAACCCATGCGAGGGAAAAGCATGGCCGCCACAATTCAACCCGGATTCAATGCGGAATTCTGAAATCCAAATTCCTTTCTTTGCAAGGATCTTTCCCTGAATAATGGCCGAACGATAATCACTGACTTTAAGGATAACCCTTTTTTTCAGGTTGCCATTTTCATCGGGGAAAAATTCGGGTCGTTGTCCCATATAACTAAATAACCGTGAATTCAATCCTGCAGAGAGAATAACCGATGAATTGAGATCACTTTGAGCAAACCCGCGCAGTGAGGCAAGGGCATCTGAAAACTCCGCCGGTAGTTTTTCTTGATCGCGTCCGGCGTTTGCTTTATCCAGTTTTGTCATAATGTTGACATCGATATCGCCTGCAACAATATTTGTTCGTAACTCATGCTGCATCTCTGATCGTTTTGCTGTGTTAGCTGCATGTACCATGCAATGAAAAAGTGCTTTAAGCTGTGATTCCTCCGGCAGCATTTCGAAATATTTGACAAGTTCGCTTCCTTTCTCAAACGCTGAAGCTTTGAGAGAGGCAATCTGTTTTTGCACGATCTTCTGGAGAAGATTGAGATATGCGGTAATCCTTTTGGCTCGATAATCTTCATCTCGGATAGTAATTGGATAATAGGTCTCTCCATACAGTCGTGTATAATGCTTACGCATGTGCTCGATTAGGATATCATCTACAATCGAAATGACGGATGAAATACCATACTTAGCAACACGAATAGGGGTATCAACAGAAAATGCCAATCCCAGTACGGGAATATGAAATGAATGCACTCTAGAATCCGCCATCTTTAATTCTTTCAATTGTAACAATAAAAGTAAAATCAGCATAAGATCGTGTATTTTCTTGCAAAATCAAACTATATTCAGAAAAAGGTAGTGGTGGGCGTTGGTTCCAGTGAAGGAACTACATTAAAAAATAAGATGTTAAATATTTAGCATTTCAAATTAAACCTTTTTATATCTGCCGATATCTTATAAGAAACAAAATTGTTAATGACTCGTCTAAAAAGTATGACAAGAATACAGAAAAAAGTAGCGTTAGTATGTTTTTCTCGTTCCCTTGGCGGGCTTGAACTTTCTACTATTCGAATAGCACAAGCGATGGTGAAAAAAGGTGTTTCCACAGTTGTAATTGTTCCAAATTCATCACCGCTTGAACAACGAGCAAACGATGCAAACCTTCATGTAATCACAATCACACCTCATTTGAAATATGGAGATATCTCGGCAGCATTTCGCTTTGCCCGTGTACTAAGAGACCAACAGATCGAATTGGTTCTGCTTATGCGATCAAAAGATATTCATCTTGCGGCTATCGCATCAATGATCACACCTCAAGCGAAGTTGGTGTTTTATCAGCAAATGAATTCCCGCTATAACAAGCGTGATTTTATTCATTCATGGATATATTCGAAACTATCGCTCTGGATTTCCCTCACCCAGAGTATGAAAGAGGATGTGCTTTCATATACACGTGTGCCTCGTGAAAAAGTAAAAGTAGTACCGTTGGGTACTGATCTCCAGCGATTTGATCCATCACGCTATAATAAAAATGAAGCACGAACATCTTTCGGATTACCTCATAATGGTTACACTATCGGAGTTTTAGGACGACTCGATAAACTAAAAGGTCAACATATACTACTTCAGGCAATACCGGAAGTTGTAAAGCAGCACCCAAATGTTATGTTTCTTATTGCAGGTGATGAAACTGCGGGGGAACATGGATACAAAGAATATCTAATGAGATTGTGCCACTCACTTGGCATCGAACGGTACGTAAAATATGAACCTTTTACGGACGATGTTCCTCGTTTGATGGCAGCTCTTGATATTTTTGTTCTTCCATCGTTCTCGGAAACATTTGGACTTGTGGTCGTAGAGGCAATGGCGATGGAACGACCGATCATTGCGACGAACGCAGGCGGGCTACCAGAGATTATTACAAATGGTAAAACGGGATTGCTTATAAAGCCACGCGATGCGACCGCGGTTGCCTGGGCGATTCATCGCGTTCTTAGTGACTCTACCCTTCGTTCGTCACTTGGTCATTTAGCTCGTGAGGAAGCTTTGAAACGATACGACTTTGATAGTTGTGTAGATTCTCTCCTCGGATCGCTTGCGACACTTTGAGCAATTTGTATTGGTCTTTAGATAGAGAGCACCCATAGTAGCTTCATACGATCTTTTGATTATTCAATTCTCAGTTTGTAGCAAAGTAAGTCAATAAAAAAGGCAAGGCGAATTGATTGATTCTAACCTTGCCTTCGATTTTGTTAAGCCTCTTAATACCCCTTTTAACTCAGCGTTTCCCTTTATGCCTTGTCAAGCTTTACGCTGTAAATGAAGCGTGGTGCCTTTTTCCGGTAGAGCAATCCCAACTTCTCGGATACAGCTTTGTAGGTGGTTTCAATAGACCCTGAGTGGGCTACAAACTGCACTGCTAAGGTAAATGTTTGCTCACTAAAGCGGTATCACGCAAACGCGTGGTTTTTCATTTTTTGAATTTTTTGCAGTTTTGTGAAAAAAAGTACTTGACAGAACCCCCTAAAAACCGTTTTAGAGAATTCGCTGTTTGAGGGCTTTTGCGACTGCGCTGCTACGCTTGTTCACGTGAAGTCTTTCGTAGATTTTCCGTACATGTGTATCGATCGTGTGATGACTGAGGGAAAGCTTCTTACCGATTTCCTTTTTAGTTAAACCGTCTATCATTTGTAAAAGGATTTCTCGCTCGCGTTCGGTTAAATTATAGTCGGGAGAAGGCGAGTTTAACGCAGCAAACGCTGTTAGAACTTTTCGCGCTATTTGTGCGTTGATAGGCGAGCCGCCGTTTTGTACATCGTGAATTGCTTCTATGATTTTTTCTACCGGAGAATTTTTTAGTAAGTAACCGGCGGCTCCAGCACAGATAGCTTGAAAGATACTGTCACTATCGTCATGCACAGTGATGATAATAATTTGAGTGGATGGAGCAAGCTGTTTAAATTTCTGTATTCCTTCCAGTCCGCTTATGCCGGGTAACCCGATATCTAATAACATGATACTTGGATGCGTGCCTAATTTCAGATGTTGAAGAGTTTTCTCGCAGGAATTAAATGATTGGCTACATATTAAATCAGATTCATTGTTAATCAATTCAATAAGGCATTTTTGGAAGAAAATATTATCCTCAACAATCCAGATTTCTACTCTTTTAGTCGACGATACGCTCGTACGTCTTATTAAGCGACTTTTCATGGTAATGTGTTGATTAGTTTCTTTACTTGAAACAAAAAGGGCTTTATCAAAGTAATCAATTCTGTCTGTCTTTTCAATATGCTGATGCATTTCTGCGGTAAATGTGAATATCATTAACCGGATGTTATGGTTTCTTAATCTTGCTAATCGAATGATTATTGGCTACATTTTTCGTCAATGAAACGGTTTATTTTGATATTTTCCTTCCTAAGTGTCCTTTCGTTTCCTGTGCTTGCGCAAGATTCGAAAGAGAACGCCGACTTCAAACTTGCCGTGAATCTCTATAACGACAAGTTATATGATCTGGCTCTTGAACAATTCCGCGCATTTATCGACTTGTATCCTAATACCGCACAAGGTGTCGAGGCGCGCTTCTACCTTGGACTTACACAGTCCAAGCTCGGTAAACACGACGAGGCGCGGTTCACCTTCCAAAATTTTGCCCTTGCATATTCTGACAATAGCAAAGCTCCCGAAGCATGGATGAACGCTGCGGAGGAATATGCAGCTATGAAGAATGAGCGCGAGGCGGCAATGGCGTTCGAACGCGTTAAGACATTTCATCCGAAGAGCAAGTTTGCACCGATCGCTTTGTCAAAAGCAGCAGATTATTATGAACAACTTGGCGACAAGGAAAACACTAATCGTGTTCTTCGCATGTTAACACAAGAGTACACAACGGTCGAAGTTCTTCCGGCGCGGCTAAGAATTGCAGAAATGCTTAATGCGGAAGAACAATATGAACAAGCGCGTCAGGAATCTAAACGTGTTGTGGATGCAACAAA
>JBEKLV010000066.1:0-12682 GCA_050008835.1 Bacteroidota bacterium
ACGATATTGCGAAAATCTGATTTGCCGAATTTAGAATCTTTATTAAAACTTCCTGTAAGGAAGCCCTTTCCCAAAGGACTAAACGTTACGAACCCGATGCCGAGTTCCTCCAGAGTTTGCACCAATTCTTCTTCTGGGCGTCTCCACCAGAGTGAATATTCGCTTTGAATAGCGGTCAGGGACTGCACAGCGTGTGCGCGGCGAATGGTCTTCACTCCCGCTTCGGAAAGTCCCCAATGTTTGATTTTACCTTCCCGGATCAAATCTTTCATAGCACCGGCTACATCTTCGATAGGCACTGCGGTATCTACACGATGCTGATAATATAAGTCTATGAAATCGGTATTCAGGCGCCTGAGTGAACCCTCCACGGATTTTCTGATCTGCTCGGGACGGCTATCCTGCACTTGTTTTCCATCCTGCATCTTAATACCGAATTTGGTGGCTATCACAACTTTATGACGATACCTTGCCAAGGCTTCGCCAAGCAGTTCTTCGTTGGTATATGGTCCATACATTTCTGCTGTATCAAAAAAAGTAACACCACGCTCCACAGCTGCATCAAGCAATGAAACCATTTCTTTTTTATCCGGTATTACGCCGTACGCATAGCTCATACCCATACACCCTAACCCTATAGCAGAAACTTCCAATTCGCTTTTTCCTAATTTACGATTTTGCATTGCATCTCCTTTCAAAGTCACGATACAAATATACAATGCTTTTCACAAAATGGACGTATACAAAAGGCGGGAATACGGATACATTTTGCGCATACTAGTTGATAGCCAATCTTGTGCAATTGCGTTCTTATTGAAAATCGGCGAATGGAGCTTCAACTACTGGACTGAGTTTTTGTTACAAAGACGGAATTCCTGTTCCAAAATCGACTTGTCATAATTATTCAAGGTATCTTTGATTTCTTACATATTGATACCAATAAACTGACTTTATTCCATCAGCCATCGTAACTGAATCCGCACGCGTGCTCAACAGATAGGATTGTTCTGCCTTCAACAACTTTTTGATTGTTCTGAGGCCAACAATCATTTGGCCGGTCGGTGTTCTGCTTAGTTTTATCTCCAAAGGAATATGCTCACTACCACGAACAAGAAGCAAATCCACTTCTACGTTATTATTATCACGATAGAAATAGAATTGCCATGGTGAACCTTTGCTATAATTTACCTTTACAAGATCCATGATCACTGCATTCTCAAATAATGCTCCTCCCATAACACCATTCCGTAATGCGCGGGGATTTGCTTCCCTCAGGATGTGTGCGACCATTCCCGTGTCAGTGAAATACAGTTTAGGATTCTTGACTACACGTTTATGCAAGTTCTTGGCATAAGGCCGTTGCAAATACACAAGGCGTGATGCCTCAAGAACAGAAATCCATTTCCGGACTGTTGTGTGAGACACGCCGCACAGACCTCCTATCTTGGAAAGGTTCACTATCTGCCCTATGTTTGCAGCAAGAATCTCAATGAGCTGTTGGAATGCTCGGAGATCGCCAACAGCGTGCATATTCCGTACATCGCGTTCCAAATAAGTTTGGATATAGGATCCATGGAATAATGCAGGAGGAATACGCTGTGCAACTATTCCCGGGAAAAAGCCTCGAATAATATCGCCAAATATTTTATCTTCACTCATAACTTTCATAGCTGGAAGTTCACTATATGAGAAAGGCAGAAGCTCAAAAATAGCCACGCGCCCGGCAAGCGATTCAGTTACTCCCTGCATCAGCGAAAACGCTTGTGAACCGGTAAGGACGTATGAACTCCTCCGTTTGGATTAATCTTCCGCCATTTTTATTCCCGATAAAAGATGAGGAACATATTGAATCTCATCGAATATGACAGGGGTTGGATGATCTGCAAGAAACAGAGCTGGGTCTTGTTCTGCCCGGGTGCGCACAACTGGATCATCGAAAGTAATATGCGTGTGCGATGGAAATAGTTTTTGCGATGTATTTCCTCATGCAAGTGATTGTATTTTTTTGGTGCTAATTACGCGGAATTTCATCTAAGGGCATTCCTAAGATGTAATACATATCGGCGGCGAACATCGTAGCATTGAAAATAGCACTATGAGGTTCACCTTCCTTCAAGTCTTGATTAATTAAGGTAGCCACTTTCCTGCACAGCACATCATATACTTTTAATAAGACATAACAATCATCACCAAGCGTGAACTTAATTGTTGTTATCGGATTGAATGAATTGGGATAATTTTGAAACAGTTCATATATATTCGGTCCTTGATTAACTTCTTCTCCTAAGGAAGTACTAGTATATTTCTCTAAATAATCTCCCGGAGTTAAATCTTTTCCCATAAAAGCTGAGTAATCCGGAGAATATCTGTACACTCTGAAAAACAGAATTCATTTTTTCGCCAGGATGAGTGGGATCATCAGGTAATGTATATCCTTGCGTTACTGGACCAATTTGATCTATCGGGTTAATTCCAATTGGGAATATTGGTGGCCTATCCAGAACTTCGTTTACACTGCATGGTTTCGATACAGGTCTTCTTACTCATAGGATGTCACAAGTAACTATTTGCTATCTTCATCCTTAGTTTGAAGAAGAGCAAGTCTCTGGGCAAGGTTTTTCACTTGCGTAGTGAGCGCAGAAATTCGAAGTGAGAAATACAAACAGAGCAGCATTACAAATATCAACGTAAGGAAAAACAACGTATTGGCTGGCAGAGTGATACCAACTAGTTCAGAAAGAAAGGGAAGGATATCGGTTTCAATTGCAATGAGAACAAAAACAAAACCAATTACCAACCAGATAAATGAGTACTCTTCCCGCAACTTTCGCCTTCGGACGAGCTCGATTATGCCCAGAAAAATTGCCAATCCGATAAGAACGACAAATATTTTCAGACGCGGAGACATAGGCTTTCCCTTACGAAGTTGTTTTGACACTCTTCTTGCGTAACAAGATAATAAAGATAGAAAGGAACATCTTAATAGTATAATAGATGGGTTTCAGTCCACCATGCTGAGAATTACCTCCAGTCCTCGGCAATACCTCTATGGGAATTTCAACGATTCGATATCCCGAACGATGCAGTGTCAAGAGGAAATCAGCATCGGGGTAGTCGAATGCATAGATATCTTGCACACAGAATTGTAACGCTGTCGATTTGAGTGCCCTGTAACCGGATGTGGGGTCTGTGAGCTTTTCGTGGATCAGCAACGATACGAGTTTTCCAAATAATGCATTGCCTGCACTACGCCCAAATGTTACGTCGGAATTCCGCCCAAGTAAAAACCGCGACCCGATAATGAGATCGGCCGACGATTCCTTAAGCTTGGTAACAAAAACGGGTAGAAAATTAGGCGGGTGCTGACCATCTCCGTCGAGTTGTATTACATACTGATATCCATGCTGAACAGCGTACTTGTAACCAGTTTGAAGAGCTGTGCCCACCCCAAGATTGAAAGGATGACTAACGACACAAGCACCAGCCTCCTTGCTTGCCCTGGCTGTTCCATCTCCTGATCCATCGTTCACCACAAGGATTTTTGTTCCGGGGAGATATTGACGCACTCCCCTGATAACATCCCCTACACGCCCCTCTTCATTGTAGGCAGGAATTAATACAAGTATGTCTTTTTCGGAGATCATTCGGTTTTGGAAATAATTTATCGATAGCCAAAGTGTACAAATCTACACATGCAGGAGAAGAATGTCAAGGTGATTCATTTCTTTATATTGAACTGCATATCAAAGTTCCCTCTCACTAAAGATTAATATTTGGGAGAGGGGATTTTCCCAAAGGGATGCCTTTGGCAAGGGGTGTGTCCTTTTGGTTTCGATCCATTCTTTCAATTGTTGAACGACACCATCAACGTTGTCTTTAAAGTCAGAATCCCACAATCGCAACACCGTCAATCCCATAACTGTTACTTTTTTACTTTCCTGTCAGCTTCAAAAATGTCGTAGCGCTTATTAATCTTCAATCCTCTTACCTTCTGAGTTCTATCTTCAATCCAGCGGACTTCAATATCTACTAATCCTTTGTAATTGCCTAGGCCTACATGGACAACCTGATCGTCACAGTTCGAGATTCCACGCATTCCTGCAATTTCACGCGCGTAGGATTTTCCTTTTGTCTTAACCGTGACCCGAGCGCCATAGGCCATTGTGTTAACATGTTTGCCCCCATGGAGTTTGATCTCAATCCAATTGGCATTTGATGGTATATGTCCTTTGTCGATCAATTTATTTTCATACAGAAGGATCCCACGGTCGCCATCAACAACAAACAAGTCGAGATCACCATCGTTGTCAAAATCACCGGCAACTTGACCGAGCGTATTGGAAGCAAATGCCCCGGTGTGATACGTGATTTCTTTGAAGCTTCCGTCTCCAACTCCCTCATAGAATTGATTGTAATAGATCCGGTAGACATTAGTCATTGACAAATCCAGAACACCATCGTTATTGAAGTCGGCCAACAAAGGGCTACCGTTCGTTTCACAATAGACAAGCCCGGATGCCTGAGTATGGTCTATGAAAGCATTTCCAGTATTCAAATAGACGCGTGAGATATCTGAAAAACCTTTTCTTATATCTCTTGGATGTGCTAAATTCGCGCAGACAAGATCAAGAGTTCCATCGCCGTTGAGGTCACCCCAAACACTTCCGAGTGAATGACCCCAATAAGTGTTTTTTTCATAGGTGCTATGCCATCCCTCAACGCCCCGATCCGTGCTATCTATCAATTCTGATCGATTCAGTCTGCCAAACCACGGCGCGGAAGCACATTGGACAAAATGTGTCTTACCACTTTCCGAAATGTTGTGCCACAAGGTGTTTCTCTTGAGACGATAGTTCGAAACGTATATGTCGGTAAGTCCGTCGTTGTCGTAATCTGCAGGACTAACGCCACGGCCATTCTGGAAAATATCTTCGCCTGTAAAGCCCCATGCCTCCGTTACGTTCTCAAAAGTTCCATCTCCCTTATTACGCAATACAAGATCGGGTGATTCTTCATATCCGCAAATGTAAATATCGATAAAGCCATCAGCGTCGCCATCAAATAGACCAATCCCTCTGGGACTCTTCACAGTGGCATCCGAAGCATTGACGATAGTGCGAAAAGTATGATCTTTGTTCTGCAATAATACTTCAAACTTGCCGGGACCCACAATAATGATATCCACGAGACCATCATTATTTACATCAGCAAATGCACCTGAGGTACCATCAATATCTATGTGAAGTTCTTTGTCGACTCGTTTAAACTTCCCGCTTCCTCGTTCATTGTGCCAAAGTCCTTGACCTGGAATAAGCACATCAACGTAATTATCATTATCATAGTCACCAAGAGCTATAACGTTATCCAATTTTATCCTTTGAGCATGGTCTTCGAAACCGGTATTTTTAACAAGCTGGAAATGAATACTCGTTTGAGACTGATCTTTAAAGAACAGATTTGCACTCGAATCATTCGCTCTACCAGAACCGATGATACAATAATTGAGTAACGAATGAGAATTGTCGGACATTATTCTCATCATTTGCTGCTGGATCGCAGGATGATTTGAATGGATATTCTTCACTTCATTTTTTAGTGAGCCAAGAATCCATTCATAGTTTTGTTTCGCCAACTCAAGCGCCTTGTTCTTGTTATTCTGATCACTTGAAGAGATGAATCCAACGATGTAGAACCGAAGGCCCCATTCTAAGCATTGCAGATTTGCCAGCTCTTTCTTAGAAAGATTTGATCGATCAAACAAATATGGCTTTTCAAATAATGCGGATATTTGCTTTTCAGATTTTTTCCAGAGCCCAAGTGCTTTCTCTCTTTCACCAATAGACATCAACCCCCAGAAATAGCTGCTGCGAATAATATGCACTCTGGCACTGTCTCCATCATAGATGCCTTCGAGTGGTTCAAATAACCGGACGAGTTCCTCTCCTGTTATCGGTTCCGAATAGTATACAGAAAAACTTTTATTGATGAGCAGGTCGCCAGCCTCTCCAAGAGGGAGATTTTTAGGATCAACTCCCTCCTTCATCAACTTGTTTATTAAATCGGCTGACTCAAGTTGATTGGAATCCTTTATAGCTTTCTGCAGTTTGATCCGTAACTGTTCAACATCTTCCTTTTGGTTGAAAGACAAGGAAGAGAAGGAAAACAACAGTGCAGCAAATGAGGTAACGACAATCAAAATAGAAGCTTTCTTCATCTGCATACTACGCCATCTTTGTGACAATTGTGCGTCGAATCGTCGACGTTGTTGTTTCTCTGTCATCTGGACACCTCTTAACTGAATATACTGTCTTTTCTTGGTGTCCGAAATATGGGGTAAAGATCACCTGTCCCCCTTATAGGGGGACAATAGGGGGTTTTGCAATGCACCGTAAATTACATCAATTACTCCATCGACATTTGTCGAGATTTCAGAATTATTAAACCTTAACACATGATATCCTTCTGAGTTTAAATATTCATCGCGTTGCCGATCTCTTTCTAAACCCTTTATTGTTGAATGTTGAATTCCGTCGATTTCAATAATAAGTTTTTTCTGTCGGCACACAAAGTCAACGATGTGTTTTCCAATAGGAACTTGTCTTCTCCTATAAGGAGAGGGAATTATTTTTCTATTTTTTTTAAAAAAAATGCCGAGCAGTTACGAAAATAATTAAAATTATCTCTGCTGGATTCCGCTTTGATCTCTCTTTAACCACTTCGTCCACCACCAGGTGAACGCTGAGAGTAAAAAGAGAATCGATAATCCTTCGAAGGGACTGAGAACATGAAAGGCTTTACCATGTGCGGGTGACCGTTGCCAAAATTGATCATGCCGCTCAAAGGACATAATGAACGAAAGCTTTCCATCTATTACTGACAATATGTTTCGGGGTTTTACCTGTTCTGCGACTAGTACAAATCTACCTAAAACAAAAGTCACGACAACAAGGATAGCCAATGCCGTAACAATAGTCTTAAAAACAACCTGAAACCGCTTCTCATACTTTTGAATCTCCCCCGTTGATGGTGTCCTCAAACTCATAAGAAGTGCGACGCCAAGCGCAGCTCCCAGCATATTGAACACGATATCGTTGAAATCAAGATAATTATCTCGATTCGGGTCCATAATATATTGCAGAAACTCATCTATAAAACCTGCAAACGACGATGTAAAGAAAATGAGCATTTCATTTCTCAGAGACCATCCAAGAATCAGCGAAAGAACAGCATACTGGGGAAAATGGATACGTTCGATGTTGTTCACGATCAAAATCCGATCAGCAATATACATGAGGATCAAAAGAAGAACCCAGATTCCTAAATGCCTGACTGCATCCAAACGATAAACGCGAACAACTTTGAAGCCCAAAGCAAAGATTATGACGAGCAGGAGAATCGACAGGATATCCGCGGACTGTTGAACTACTTGAAATCCATACGGAATAAGAATGGTATGATCTATCCAATCCGAGACAGGATAATGAGGAAGCGAGACGGCGAGAAAATACACCAAGGGAAGGATACGCTTTGCTACGAGTTTAAGGTTCATTCTAACTTATTCTCTCAGTTCCATTGTAACATCTCAGTCTTGGTTTTATATTCTATCATTAATAAAGTCCCCTCTTAATTATAGATCAAGATTGGAGAGAGGGGATTTAGGGGTGTGTGTGTTTGATTTTGAATCTTTAATCATAGATTAGAGACATTAAAAACGTGCAAGAGAGGACTTTTAATTTTTGACCATATCTCAATCCCATTATTTGACAGTTACATTTCATTTCTGATACGTTGATTCTTCGATTGCCAATATGCTTGATACAGACGCCTCAACCCACTTTTTTTAAGCGCACGTGCGATAAGATTTTTTAAGATCGCAAGGAGATGGTAGTAAGCGACATCATAATAAGGGAAATACTTTGATCTCGCAATCCTGACTTCCTTCAACGCTTTATACCAGTTATGATATGATATGCCATCGAGACTCATATTTGCCAATGTCTTTTCAATCGTCAAGAACTTCGCTCCCTGCTTTTTGAACCTGAGCAGCAGCTCGTAGTCCATAGCATAGCGATACCCTTCGTCAAAAAATCCATATTTCATGTACGAGGATTTTCTCACAAACACTGTTGGATGATAGACAGAAGTCTCTTTGTCAAGAGCTTCAGGATTCGAGTCACAGTGAAGCCGAGCCAATCCCTCCTCCCAAAATTCAAGCGCCCCGCAAACCACATCTACATTCGGATGAGAACTAAAAGCATCAACAACATTCTTCAATGTATCCGCCTCGTACCAGTCTCCAACGTTGAGAATCCCGATAATGTCACCGTTCGCCTGCTTTATCCCCTTATTGAATGCATGGCTAATACCATTGTCTGGCTCACTGATCCAGTAATTGATTTTCCCCTCATTCTCCCGAATGACATCGAGAGTTCCGTCTGTTGAGCCGCCATCGATTACCACATACTGAAAGCATTGAAAGTCATTCTGCAAAACACTGTTGAGTGTCTTTTGGAATCCATGCTTCGCATTCAAAACGATGGTGACTACGCTAACAGCGAGCGTTTTTGAAATTGGGGCAGACATAGCTTTTATTCATATTTAACCATATTGATAGGTCTCTTTTTAATTAGATTTTTCACGAAAGTTTATATCTTCAAAAACAAATACTTTATTTAACATAAAGGCTAACAAGCCGACTGGAATAAGTAAAATGGCTCCCCCGAAATAAAGATTAATTTTAAAGAAATGAAATAGTGCCAAACCACCAAGGTTGCATAAATAGGTTATCCCATAAACGCCAAAGAATTTGAATATTAATAGGTTATTGTGATTTTTAAATACTAAAATGCCAGTCGTTTTAAAATTAAAAAGAATACCTGCAAATGTACCAATAAGCAAAGCCAATGGGTAAATTACTCCGATAAAAATCAACAAAGCAAATAATCCGTACCCAAAAACCGTATTTAGTCCACTCACCAAAAAAAAACGAATAAGTTTATTTTGAAGTAACTTATATAAGAAATCAGGAATAAAATTCATACGACTAATTTTTCATAGAGATTCAATTTTTAGCGCCACTCTGACCGAGCACACTTGAAATTGTTCTCTCAATAAATCTTCCATTATTGAGAGGGGGTGTGATAATGGTGAGCATGAGAATAGGTTAAGGTCGAGGTTGATAATTAGGTTTTGGAGAACGAATGAATTCAGTACGGCCTTTGTGCGGCGATTCTAATTGAATATCGAATTGACGCAGGAGAAAATAGCCGGCAACACCAGTTATTGCAAAATTTTTCATATTGATCATTAATAACCATGATACATCATATCAAATCTTGGTGATAACATACGCATTCCAAGCCAACAAATCAAGAAGTGCAATGGAAGAAAGGGATAAAAAACCTGAGGTGAGTAACTCACATTACGCATGAAATGAAAATCATAATCGGCAGAGCTCAATTCCAAAGAAACATCGACCACCCCATATCCCCTCCTTGGTAAGGAGGGGAAAAAGGGGAGGTGGCTTGAGTAATTTTCGAAAATCCCCCTTTGTCATTTCACAGTCACGGAGTATCTTAGAAAAATGCCTTGAACTGATACTTCATCAGTATGGCTTGGACCATTAATCTGAAACAGTCTATTGAACAGACTTTCTGTTTGATTCTCCGAAGAGACGCTTAACATCGACGAAGAGTCACTTGACATCAGCGCGGAGCTATCTGACAATGACACGGAGTTATCTCACGGTGGTGCGAAGCTACCTTACATTGCCGCGGAGTGGTTTGATGATACCGCGAAGCTGTTTAACAACGGTGCGGAGTGCTTTATTGAAGAAGAAATGACAGGCAACGATAACGCGGAGTCAATTTACATTGTCGCGGAGCGATCTGACGATCGCACGAAGCACATTGATGACAACACAATGACAGCCGACAAAGACACAAAGTCAGTTTACAATGACACGAAGCCGTCTGACGGAAGAATATTGATGAAATTACGAAGAAAATGGAAGTTTGGCAGGGGATACGAACTTCCTACAAAGGGTGCCATTCTCACAATCAAATAGTCATAGGAGGATTTATGAATAAGCGGTTTGACGTTCTTTCGTCCAAACACTAAGACGATGAACAGTATTCCGATGTTTAAAGACTCTATGGAGAATTCGGTTCAGTTGTTGCGGTTTTGCAGAAGTACCAAATCTATTTCAGATTTAATGGCTTTATATTACACTTTAAGATCTAATAGCGGTACGTTCATATAAAATTTCCAATTTTGAATTATTAATTGTGAATTAAAAATAAGAAATATTGTTTACGATAAAATCTGATAATATGATAATTTATTTTTGCTGTGATGTTTTTACAATTGAAGTTAGAATTTTGATAATTTCTTCAATTGATGACAAATAAATAGTATAATCACTTTTTACTAATTGGCTTTGCTGTAATAATTGGAGCCAATATCGGGTTTCGCGTGCCTCTTTTGAAGCAATTGCCATTTTCGCTATGAAATCTTTTTTAGATTGGCCTGCAGTTGCTTCCTCAATATTTGCTCCGATACTCGTTGCACTTCGGAGTAACTGTTTTGAAAGAACATACTCTTTTTCTTCAGTCAGAAGTTTGTATAAAGAAATAATATTCAAAGAAAATTTAAATGCCTTTTGTGCAACAATACTGTCCTCCAAATAATCTCTCCTATAATTTGTTGGTTCTAATGGAGGACTCAAGACTTAAGATTAAAGACTTAACACCTATATTTCTTTCACACTTCCGTTTTCCAGTTTATATCTCTTATTCGATCGTTCACAGAAAGCAAAACCGTTCTTATCGAATTCAAGTTTTTCCCCTGCTTCGCTCCACCATCCTTTGATTCGTGCCGGATTCCCCATGACCAATGCAAAATCAGGAATATCCTTTGTGACCACCGATCCCGCTGCAACCATGGCAAACCGACCGATGGTAACGCCGCATATAATGGTAGAGTTAGCACCCAAAGATGCTCCTTCTTTTACTAATGTATGAATATAAAATTGCGCACCAACTTGTGGATATTTTGAGCGTGGATTTAAGATGTTGGTAAAAACCATAGATGGCCCGCAAAAGACATAATCTTCCAGAGTCACACCTTCATAAACAGAAACGTTATTTTGTATCTTCACAAAATTCCCAATTACGACATTATTGCCGACATTCACGTTTTGTCCAAGGATGCATTTTTTCCCAATCTTAGCTCCTGATTGAACATGGGAAAAATGCCATATTTTAGTCCCCTCTCCAATTTCGACATTCTCGTCAACGACAGCGTGTTTGTCGATATAATAGTTTTTTTCTTTCTGATCAGGCATGATGTAACCTCATAGTTGCTTGTTCTAAAATATGCAAAACTTCAAGTGCATGTGTACCATCCGTCAATGGAGTCTTGTTATGAATTATGCAATCATAAAAATGCTTATGTTCTTCTGTTAACGGTTGAAGGTTTTCAAAGGAGACCGATTCAAACTCTCCTTCAAATTTCTCAAAACCGTTTTCTGTTTTTGCAAAACCTTTCGGATAGTATTTTAATTTATCTTTTGGAAGGCTGTCTTCAAATACGAGCATTCCTTTATCTCCGATAACGACAAGCCGATGCTCTTTGAAAGGATGTAGCCAGCTTACGAAAATATGAGCGTGAACATTATTGGGGTATTCAAGAATCGTCATCGTTGTATCTTCAATATTCTTTTGAAGGAAACGGGCACCATGCGCCTCAATTTCTATCGGATTTGTTTCCGTAAAATACTGTATGATCGATATGTCGTGCGGTGCAAAACTCCACAAGACATTCTCCTCGCTGCGTAATCCGCCCAGGTTTAAACGATTACTATAGATATATTGCAAATGACCTATTCTTTTTTCGGAAATATATTTTTTCACCATGAGTATCGCCGGGTGAAACAACAGAACATGCCCAACCATTATTTGAAGGTTTTTTCTTTTTGCCAGATCGATGAGAGTTTTTGCATCTTCACTTTTCAATGTAATTGGCTTTTCAACTAAAACGTGCTTCCCATTTTCCAAACATTCTTTGGCAAGTGCAAAATGGGTCTCAGCAGGGGTAGCAATAATAATACCTTGGATGGAAGTATCTTTAATAACCTCATCTTTATGCGTTGTGAATCTAATTAATGGGGATACCTCAGCAATTCTCTCAGTAGCTAATGGATTTGCATCAAACACAGATATCAGCTTATCGCCAAGCAGTTTATATGCGGTTTTAACATGATTAATTCCCCATCGCCCGCATCCAATAATACCGATTCTTGTATCATATGGAGTCATTGATTCACCTTATGCTTTGTGGAATAAAGGAGAATTTCCAACTACAACATTTCGGGTATCAACAATTGGAATATTATATTTGGCAAAATCAACGGATGTGTATTCACTGTGTGCGGTTGAAATGAGAATCAAATCATAGTTGCCGGAAACCGGGACCGATCTCTTTCCTGTATACTTTGCATGTTCTCTTGTTTGTGTAATAACAGGGATATAGGGATCGTTATAATCGAACATTGCTCCTTTCTCTTCGAGCTTGTCAAAGAGATGGAATGTCGGCGATTCACGCATATCATCGACGTTCGATTTATATGCAAGGCCAAGAACTAAAATCTTTGATCCTTTCAATGCTTTTCCTTGTTCGTTGA
>JBEKLV010000067.1:0-12661 GCA_050008835.1 Bacteroidota bacterium
CATTTAACAGGATCGGACGTGAAATAAACGTTGCAGTCAAAATGGGCGGCCCCGATCCTAAAGGCAACCCGCGACTTCGTATCGCGATACAAAACGCAAAAAGCGTCAACATGCCGAAGGATCGCGTTGAAGCCGCTATCAAACGTGCATCGGACAAAGACACAACCGGTTATGAAGAAATTATTTATGAAGGGTATGCCCCGCATGGTATTGGTGTCGTTATTGAATGCACCACCGACAACCCAACACGTACCGTCGCCAACGTCCGTCATTACTTAACCAAAGGCGGCGGATCGCTTGGTTCATCAGGTTCACTTATGTTTATGTTCGAACGCAAAGGACTTATCCGTATTGCAGCTTCTGCTGTTCCTGATATTGATGAATTCGAATTTGAATTAATCGATCACGGCCTCGACGATCTTGTTCAACATGAACAAGAATTGCATATTTACACTTCGTTTCAGGATTACGGCAAGATGCTAAAATACTTTGAAGAAAAAGGAATCGAGGTAAAAAACTCTGAGCTTCAGTATCTTCCTACGACCACAAAAGAATTATCTGAAGAACAAGCAAAAGAAGTAAAGGAACTAATTGATAAAATAGAAGAAGACGACGATGTGCAATCGGTATTCCATAATATGGTTTAGTTTAGATAAAACTTAAGAAAATTTTTCCACTTTCGCTGGGATGACTTTTTAAGGAAAGCCTGTTTCTTCTCTAAAAGATATAACATACACGAACCCATCTACCTTGTACTAAAAAACAAACAGAATGAATAGGAGAATAGTCAATCCCTTCAGTTTATCTGCTATTTAACCGCAAGAATTATTTAATTTCGTGGCACATTGCTTGCAATAATATGCATAGTAAATGAAAGCCAACTTGCGAGGTACGTTGTGCGGAGATTACTTTTTTCTCTCTCAATTTTTATTACAGCTTATATGCTGAGTCCGAGATCTTCAGCAGTAGCTAATCCTGTTATGTACGATGCCAGGATGCAATTCGGTTTTTTCTATTCAGCTCTCGCACCTCACGGCGAATGGATTGAAGGAGAATCCGGAACTCGTGTCTGGCGGCCGTTTCACATTCCTAATCAGTGGCGCCCATATCTTGACGGCCGTTGGGTGTGGACTGATGATTATGGATGGTACTGGATGTCCAACGAACCATTTGGTTGGATCACATACCATTACGGACGCTGGTATTATGATGATTACTACGGCTGGGTCTGGATGCCGGATGATGTATGGGCACCGGCATGGGTTGAATGGCGCTACGACGATGATTACATCGGCTGGGCTCCGTTACCACCCTACGCAAGATTCAATATGACTTTTGGAATACGATTTACAGCTCACTGGGTAGCACCTGTGCATTATTGGAACTTCATCCGTTATAATCGTTTCGGTTCTATCATTCGTTATCGCGATACGGCGCCAGAAGAATATGCAAGGCATCTCATTCACACTGGGCGCACCGGTCCGCAGTATGTAATAGATCACCAACGCATAATAAATCGTGGAGTGGATAGAACCATTATTGAACGCCGCGGCAATGTACGATTCGCAAATACAGAAGTGAAAGAAATCCGTGGACAATCCGGCGAAAGAATAGCACGATCAAATGACAACCAGTATATCGAAATTTATCGCCCCACACAGGACGAGTTGCAGCGCAACACAGGACACATTGAAGCCCGACGAGGTGAACGAAATCTTTCAATTGATATAAGTAGAGTCGCACAGCCGCGCAACGAATCTTGTGCACCGCAATTGCGAGAACGACAATTACAGCATGACAGACAGGAAATGCGCCGCGAGTTAATTCAACGCCATGATCGCCAACAGAAGCCTTCACCACCCCCTTTTCATGAAGCTCAACAACAGCGAATAGAGCGAAGAAGAGAGCATTCTCGAATCACACAGCCCGGTAAACCGACTCGAGAAAAGCGGTTAGAAAATAAAAATGAACGGCGAAAAGGTCAGTGAATTTATTCGAAACGGTCTCTTCAAAAACAAATAGGAAAATGGTAAACTTACGTGACGTTCTTCGCGTTTTTTGAATCCTATAGTCTTATAAACAAGATCGCAGAGATCATTCGATTAGCGTTAACACACATCGTAGAATACTTAATTAACTATTATATATTCAACATCGGCCGATTAAATTTAAATATGCCATACGATCGCCGGTGGTTTCTAAATTGTACCAGTAATTATCAGAACCCAGATCCAATATTATATACTACCTAACGAATGGTGGCATGCCTACGCTTTTCAAAAATCTTGTATGATTTCAAAACCTTTTTAGCAATATCCGAATCAAGAGTTGCCTGCGCAGGATTAGCGGTCGTGACATTACTATTGAGAAAAACCTCATAGACCTTAATTGCGAGAACCGCCAATTGGATTGCATCTATCGGAACAAAATTGTCTCGGATACATTCAGGATACTTTATTAAAAACGACGCCGCTGCTTGGACTGCTGAAAGCAGATTGCGGTCACCTTTAGTGATACAACTGAACTTCCAACACCGTGCGTGCTGAGCGATTAGATTGTTGTCCTTTACTGCAATTCCACTTGCGGCAATGACTCTACAATCAAAACTGCGACAAGTAGCTGGGCGATACTTGTAGATTGAACACTTGTTCCTGATAAACATAGGGCAACGACCATGCTCATCGTAACCCAAGACCATATGACCTGTTGGGAGTAGGGGAGCTGGAAATAATAGTTCTTTTGGTATTCGACACAGAGTACTGGTTTCTTCAGGTTTTATGTGGATGAAGTGCGAAGATCGGCAACAAGCATTGCATTCTCCGCAGGGAACATTCATACCACCACTCTCAGCCAAGGCGTTTCGGATGTTTCGAAGCCAGGTTGAGAATCTGCCAGCATGCAAACTTGACTGTTCGATTTTCTTCATCTGTCGTTTCAAATATATTCTACGTACCATTTATCTGCCATGCTTCATCTTTAGATGGACACTCATTCCATCAGTGAGCGCCTTTGGCGCCATCCCGCTACTTAGAATTAATATTGAGAGCGGGACTTGTTGAGCGCTGTTTGCACGTTTTTCAGTGTCCGCGACATTTTCTGCAGGACGAAATCCCGCTATTTTTGGCGGGAAGCGAATGGTTAGGTGCCACAATTAGAATTTATATTTGATCCCCCGTATATCTTTTGTCTTTATAACTGCAAGCCATTCATTTTCTAAATCTTCCAATGATTTGCCGTAGATGTCTTGTGTCTTGTCTTCACCTTTTTGCCATAGCTCTTTGAACTTTTGATAGCCGTATATTTCATACAGATATTTAACAAAACTTCCTGCCTCAGGATATGTTAAAAGACTGCTATAGTTATTGAAATTCGTTCTCAATTCATGAAGAGGAAGAAGTTTGTTCTTGTCTAATAGGAATTTACACAACAGATGAAGGTCATGTTTTCCCCAGGAATCATCTGCATATACGGCGAAACCCTCACTTAGCCATAAATATGATTTATTTTCACCCCAGAGATTATTTGTTATTACATGATTGAATTCATGTACACCATTAATCTTCAAAGAATCACCATAGACATAATAAATTGCATTATATTTCCAATTCGCAAGTCCATTATCCTCAAACATTGTCAGTCCTTTCATTTTCAATCGAGATTCGACGAATATCTGGCTAATCCTTGAGGGATAATTGTCCTCATGGATTAATGATAATGCTCTCCCAAAGTACTTTTCTGACTGTATTTTAATAGAATCTATATTCTTAGCCGCTGTCGAATTGGGGGCAAAGTAGTATTTGACATGAATGGAACTGTCGGATTCCCAAACAAAACTTTTATTTTTAAATACTTTTTGAGGTGATATAGAACTGTAATCAAATATATCATGCATACAACCTGAATATACGATTGACATTAATAGAAAAAGAACCAAAGATTTTATTTTGTCCATATGTGTCTCCTGTTTGCGACGCCTTACGGATTGACATTAAGTCCCTTGGCACTCCGAGCGCCACGAGGATCCCGTACAGCGGGACTGCCGCGTGACCAATTTTAACGTTGCACAAAACGAATTAAGTTTAACAACTAATATTTTCTCTCAACATAAAACCTATGCTCGCACTGTTTAACGTACACAGCTGGCAACTGTCTGCTTGTTGAGTGTTGTTTGCACGTTTTTCAGTGTCCTGCAACATTTTCTGCGGAACGAAATCCTTCGCTTTTTGGCGGGGAGCGCCGGGTTAGGTGGCAAGCCGATTTAAGAAGACCATGCTTGATATTTTCCTATTACATCCCAATTACCTTGAACCTTCTTGAGCCAGAACCACGTGCCTTCTCCGCGCGAATTTCCACAGTAATATTGATAATAGACAACCGCCTCAGTGTAGTCTTTATTAAAGGCTGGCATTGAATAACAATAAATTATGGCATAATCATAGTGGTCGTTTTTATAATACTCGGAATAATCAAAATTCTTTAGATTGATTGGTTTTACTCTATTATGAAGATGAAGTGAATCGGAATCAAGTGAATATGTGTGAGTGTTTCTATAAATGTATTCGCTATAGAATTCTTCTGGTTTGAAATCATGCCAACGATTCTTTAACAAGCGGAGATCATTAATCTGAACGATTTCACTATCTTCGAGCTTGACCACTAAGTTATTATTTGAGACTCCTTTTGTCGTCTCGTCACTTATCAGAACCCTATTGAATTGAGTCCAAGGAATTTCTCTCTCAAGGATCGATTCGTAAACACGATAACGCTCGATCGAATAATCTGGATGACTATTTACAATCGAACACGAGACGAAATATATTGATATCAATAATAGTCGTTTCATAATATCGCTTGCCACCTAACGGACCAGTGCAAGTCCCGTAACGCTTTTAGCGCCACGAGGATCCCATACAGCGGTATTGCCGCGTGACCAACTTTAATGTTACACAAAACGAAATGAGTTTCAAGACGATTATTTTCTTCCAAGACATAACCCTCAAGCGCAATGTTAATTTGCAGTCGGCTGATTCGGTCAGCTTGTCTCAAAGGTTCAAAGGACTCCTTCGGAGGATTCCTTCGGGAAGCGCCTGGTTAAACCATGCCCAATTTGGTCAATTGCTTTAACACGGTCAGGATTCCGTTGAACAAACCAATCTGCAAGTAATGGACGATACTCATGTTGCCATTCTTCGGGCAAAAGAAAAAAGTCACCGACTACTTCCTTGCGACATCGTTTCGATCCACAATTACATGGCCAAGATGTACCGCTTGTAATATTGATGTTATAATCTATTGTGATTTCTTCTCCCGCAAAAATGTCTCGACGAGCTACAAGATAGGATGTTTCTCCTTGAAATAATTGATAGGCGTTCGGATCGCAACAATGGTTGATATGGCAATCTGGGAACCCTAACAGTACCACTTTGCCATCTGGATAGTCACAGTGGTCAATTCGCTCGCCAAGTTCCTCCCGAATAGGAGAGTCAGCCGTAATTTCTCGAATAACATTGACACGACTGATGCGCTCACCGACATGAAATGCTCGTACGGCGAATATTCCCCAACCCTCAATCGAAGAAGCCTTGACTTCTATGTCATTCATACTGAAATGTAATTAGCTATCTGCATTTTGGCACGGCCTAACGAATGGGCGCTAAGCTGCGGCTAGATTAATACATAGAACAAAAAGGACAGACACTTAGAATTCCCCAAACCCAATAATTCTAATTGAAATCTACAATATCATTAAATTTCATTGACAAGCTCATCTGTCCAGCGACATTCTCTCCAGCATCCAGTATGGATAAACTTTTGGTGGCTTGCTCAACTCGTCGAGTCGGGCAATCTCTTCCGCAGTCATCTCCCAATCCGTAGTCTTTAGATTGTCGGTAAGTTGTTCTTTATTTCTCACGCCGATGATTACAGAAGTAACAGCCGGTTTCCTGAGCAGATAATTTAGTGCTGCTTGCGTAATCGTTGCGCCATGCGTACGAGCTGTTTTCTCAAGCTCATCCACGATGTTGAATCCATTTTCTTCGTTGAATTGGAGGAACTGATCAATCGGGTTAGATCTTCTTGCGCCTTCTGGCCGCGGCTTGCCCCGTCGGTACTTTCCTGTTAGAAAGCCGCCACCCAAGGGACTCCAGGTAAGAATCCCGAGTTTTTGGTCAAGCGAAAGTGGGACAAGTTCGTTTTCAAGGTCGCGGGCGATCAAAGAATATAATGCCTGAAGCGTGACAAATCTCTCAAGGTTTTGTTTTTCGGAGATAGCAAGCGCTTTCATCAATTGCCAGCCTGTGAAGTTGGACACACCGATGTATCTTACTTTTCCTTCCCTTACCAAATCATCAAGGGACCGGAGGGTCTCTTCAAGCGGAGTCTTTGGATCAAAACTGTGAACCTGATACAGATCTACGTAATCTGTGCTGAGCCTCTTAAGACTTGCGTTGCAGGAATCGATGATATGCTTTCGCGAAAGGCCGACATCATTAGAACCGACCCCAGTTCTGCCTCTGACTTTCGTTGCAAGGATAACGTCTTTCCGCTTGTTGCCGAGCGCTTTATCGAGAATTTCTTCCGACCGTCCTTCAGAATACACGTCCGCGGTGTCAAAGAAGTTTATTCCGCCATCTATTGCTGTGTTCACCATTTCGTCGGCTTCTTTCTGCTCTACCTGTCCAATGTTCTTCCAGTAACCCTTCCCGCCGAAAGTCATAGCTCCGAAACAAAGTTCGGAAACTCTGACTCCGGCATTACCAAGAAATCGTGTTTTCATGTATTTCATCTCCTTTATGACAACGGTTCAATTTAGATAACTCTGGGAATATTCACAACAAAAATCCCCGGCGTACTACTAAACGCCGAGGATGAGGGTCTCAAAAGTAAATGTCTCAAAAGTTCTTCGTGACCAAGAAGCAATAGTTGCACAATTAAGAAAAAGACAAGGTTTTTATAAAGAGCCAAACTTTTATTAATTGGCTGTGTTATGCTCCCATCAGTTCTTTCTTATAGGATCGTCTTCTTTTATGCTGCCTCTTATCGAAATGTTTCCATTGTGCTTGTACTTTTAAATTTGTTTCCAGTTCTCTATTTGTCTCGACTTTTTCAATGTGGTTTTTAACAAAGACTTTATCGACCTCATGCATCAAGATAGCATTGACCCCTTTATTTTGCATATCCGGACGAACGGCAGTAAGATAAAGATCGGCTCTCGTATTATGTTTCAATGCGCATAAGATGTGAAGAAATCCAAATGGCATCAAACGCCCTTTATTTTTTTGAAATGCGCGGGACATCGATGGCATAGTAATGCCGAATGCAACGATAGCGCCACTGCTATCAAGCACAACAGGCACGTACTCGGGGAGAATGAAACCAAAATATTGTTTTATGTACAGATCTATTTGCTTATCCGACAGCTCAACAAAACCGTAGAGATCTTTATAGCATTGATTTAAAAGTTGGAATATTTCTTTTCCGTACGGAAGAAGTTCTTTTGCCTTCTTCACTCTGAGCACTTTTAGATTGTTTCTTTTCAGAACGATCTCGGCGATCCTTTGAATCTCTTCGTTCACTACGCTATGCATGGTTACTTCGTATTCGATCCAGTCGGCATCTTTAGCAAAGCCGGCCCGTTCGATATGCTTCGGATAATAAGGATAATTATACAACGCTCCGAGAGTGCTCACTTCTTCAAATCCTTCTACCAGCGCTCCTTCACCGTCCATATCGGTAAACCCCAACGGACCGTGGAGAGAAGTCATTCCGTTTGCTTTCGCCCACTGTTCAACAGTATCCAGCAATGCAGATGAGATTTCCGCATCGTCAATAAAATCGAACCAGCCGAAGCGCGCAGTTTTTGTACTCCATTTTTCGTTATATCGCTTATTGATAATTCCGGCAATGCGACCGACTATCTTTCCATCTTGTTCGGCTATCCAATATTTTGCATCACAAAAATCAAAGGCAGGATTTTTATCTTTTCTAAGCGAATTAACCTCATCGGTGTAAGGTGGCGGTACCCAATAATGATTACCACGGTATAAAGAATATTGAAATGAGACGAATCGCTTCAGTCCATGAGTAGTAGTTACTTCCTGTATGTGCATGATCGCATTCTTTTTTTTCATAGCTTCATAAAAACTTGAATAACATATAGAACAGATATAATAAACAAAATGCAGAGGGCTCATTTCTTTAAATGCCCTCAGAATTTATACTAAGCAAATTTGCATGCTTTTACTCTGTCTTCGGAATTCGTTGCACTTGAAAAGAAAATAAATTACAACAATACGAAAATCTCTATTCACAATATAATAAAAGCGGCTGTTTTTATATCTGAATAGTGAAAAAGATAAAATGAACTGTAAGAATTCTAATCATTATATAGAATATTCAAACCATAGTGTGACCAATATCAATGTTACACAAAACTAACTGAGTTTCAAGACGAATATTTTCTTTCAACACAAAACCTCTGAGCGCAATGTAAAATGTCCCAACGCTCATTCCGATTGCCCGCCATGCTTTATCTTTGGGCGGGTCAGCTTGTCCGAAAGTCACCTTCGGAGAGTGCCTGGCTAAGGCGCATTTTTATTTTAGCAGCATAAGTTTCTTCGTTTCATTGTAATTTCTTGCTTGAAGTCTGCAGAAATAAACGCCGCTCGGTAAACTGCTCGCGTCAAATTTGATTGTGTAATTTCCCGCAGGTTTCACATCATCCACAAGTATTCGCACTTCCCTCCCAAGTTCATCATAGATTTTCAGCGTGACATGACTGCTGAGAGGTAAATGGTAATTGATTACTGTAGATGGGTTAAACGGGTTAGGATAATTTTGATCCAGAGAAAAATTAATTGGAATGGGAAATATTTCGCTGACGGATAATGTATTAGATTCTAGAATATCCACTCGATCCGGTACGACCCATGAGTTGGTGCTACTTGTATTTTTGTTACCAGTAACACGGAGTTTAAAAACATGCTTGCCTGCAGTGAGAACCGGACTCGTCCAAATTAATTGATTACCGACACGAGTTGCCGAGTAGAAATCGACACTGGTTTCACTCCCGCCATCAATAGACACCGCACCGATGCCATGTCCTGGATCTTTAACACCGTAAAACTTGATTTGAGTGCCGCTAAACCCGACTGTAACATAGTCGTTCGCTGTATTGTCCCACGAGTTGCTTCCGGCATAAAGATCTGAACCGCATCCGGTACAGTACTGCCAGCCTGAGCCGATATAATTGAACTGTTCAACTCCACTACCCTTGATAGCATCATCGATTGTCATCCATCCATTCTCACCGGTGCTTTCAACAGAGAAATTATCGAATTCTGCATTCTGCCATTTGCTGACCAGCAATCCTCCTTGACCAAAACCATACGTGCCGTCATTCACGGTGGCAATCAACGTCGAGTCGATGAACGCCTGAATAGTGTCTGCCACGAGCTTGAGTGAGAGATTGTGCCAACTGTTCAAGCCGAACGACGTTATTCCAGATCCTAATTGTGTATCGCTTCCACCGATGTCTTCTTTGAAAAATTTCCAACCTGCACTACTTATAATCCGCAGATGGTAGCCCTGCGAAGCACCTGGTGACGATTCCGATTGCGCTCCCAAACGCCCGATGAGCTCAACATACCCTGTTTGTTCCATCAATACATCAACACTGATCTCGTAATTTGACCAGCCCGGATCACCGACAACAACAAGAGGCGGAGTCGGAGAGCCTCCGCCCCATTCAATTGGGGCCAGGTTAATTTCCTGACGCAAGCACTTTCCACTTCTTCCACCTCGACAACTATCTACTTCAAATGCTCCTTGGATTGAATCGAAATATTTCGGTATCACTCCTAATGAGTCTTCTTCAAAATTATCAGTATACGGCAGTCCCAATGTTGCCGAAGAAGGCGATGTCGCCGTCCCTTTCCCCTGGCCTGTTGTAGTACTGATTGTGTAAACATACCCCGGTTGAAATGTGGCGCTATAAGTCCCGCCGCTTGGTATTATATCGCTCTCTTTTATAAAGTAATCGGATGAATTTGATGAATTAAGATTTGTAGCCCACACATGTACGGTATCCGTCGATAAACCTCCAGTGATATTAATCGTCGCCGATTGAGGTACAGTTGCATCCACCATCTCGACAATAACACTGTAATCTTTATTGTTCGGTGACTTAAATGTTACGTAACTGCCGTTGCTGCGGTTTCCTCCAAAATACCCGCATGCCATATCTATATATTGCCAGCCGATCTGCACAAATTGAGTTGTCTGCGCCGTAATCCAGATGCTCTTGCCGACGTGATAGTAACCTGACCATGGTTGGTCTGCAAGCATGAGCCCATCTCCATAATAGGGCAATGTACGATACCACGCGGCAATCAAGCTCCAGTTAATATATGCGGTTATTTTGCTGTCGATGTAATCACGATTGAGCGCGCGTGCAAGTGGTATTGCTCCTAAATCAAAGTTCTGAGTTCCACTTTCGCTTGCCCAAATCGGTATTTTCAATCCTTCTGCAATGGACGTGTAGGTGTTGTCGGTGCAATTCGTTTCGGGAGCATTCCAACCGCACGGGTAGTGAACACCCATAATATCCACAGCAGATTTGAATACTGAGTCATTGGCCAAATCACTCGCTATATTCCACCCATTGTCTGCCGCCACCACTTGCGTAGTCAAACTATTGTTCTGCAAAGCTTTCTTCAGATTTTCAAACCAACCCTTGTTCCATCCGGATTCATTCCAACCACCAATGTAATCAATATGCAAATTATGGTCGGACTGTGCGTGTTTAATCCAACTGATTATATAATTGATATTATCCTGCGACCAGACACCGCCGGTGAACCAACCCTCACCTCCCCACTCTAATCCATACAGCTTGATATTCGGATTGCGAAGTTTCGCTTGTTCCATAAGCCACCATTCATAGCCGCGGTTATAGTTCGAATCGGTTCGGGATCGCATGTGGCTCGCCTCTGCTCCGTTCGTACTATTTGCGTCATCACCAATTTCAACTTTCAAAATTTGGACATTCGCACCGTAATTCGGTTTGAAAAGATAATCCAGTATCTCATCCCGCTGCTTGGCAGGATAATCCCACAACAAACGCGAAGTGCCGCCTCCTCCACTTAAGCCGCCAATCCCGTTATACAATCTGCCTGAATCTGCGCTATTGATGAAAATGGAAGTGCCCTGCGCATTTAATTGGATTAAACTTGACGAACCGAAAAACACAAAAAAGATAAAAAAACATCGCGTGAGTATTAATTGAAAGAATCTGCATGCCTTAAAAGAATAATTGCGAAATTTCATATAGAATTCCTTGCCTGATAATTAGGGAAATTTTAAATGCCTCTAAAAGCGCTTTTGAATATCATTGGAAATATTTCATATTATTTTTACGAACCGTTTGAACTTTGATAGTGCTTTTCTTTCTTTGATTACCTGGGAAAGGTACCATTAAATTATGAAAATAGTATGAAATGAAACCGTTATTCTCGCAATCAATGATCCTATCTACACCTTTTGCGATACGATAAAAGTTTTTATCTTTTTTCCTTATCCTGACAGGACAACTTATGTACATCCTTTTTGTTGAAGATGAATAAAAGTTGTCAGTCTCTTTTCCAAAATTTTTATGGACTGAAGAATTCATATTGGGTATAGCTAGTTATGCAGTAAAAATCGCATATAAAGTGAAATTTAAAAAAATAATTATAGAATTCGGTTTGCTATTTTTGAACCGATAAAGGAAGATACAAGCATTGCGGGGAAGCGTGCAAAAGTTATTATGTCCCGCGTAAATTGTTCGCTGGCATGCCACAAGTCTTCGTATTCTTGCTCGCTCATACATCCCTCGATTGTGAATAGATATAGGTTGTCTATCCTATCTTATTCCATATTTCGAGTATGATTTATTTGGTATAAGATAAAGCAGGTCAGTCATCACCATCGTGACAATCATTCGAGGAGAATATATGCATATCAATTATTCAAGAGGTTGGAGAGCGATGAAAATCATCGCGGTCACTATCGCAACTGGTGTTTTTATGAGAAGGCGAGGAGCCTGACAATCTGAAAGAGATAATGCGGCAATGTTTGTCTGAAGCGATCGATATCACGCGGAGCTTCACAGATGTGCCATTCCAGAATGACGATGTAAGAGCGATTTGGTCGAGTCTGTTCATTGCTCGAACTAGATAGGTTCAGAAAGCGGCGATGGTTGCCGCTTTTATTTACTTGAGATTCAATTAAATAAAGTGTAGGGTTCTTGTGGTTAAAGAAGTGCTTACCAGGGCACTATCGTTTTACCGGCGAATACTTCAAAAAAGATTACTAAAAAAATGAAGATGATCAATGCGTAATTACCTACTATTTATTTTCTTCTTGCTTTCCGGATCAATTTCTGCACAGATCGCAAGAAATGTTCCATCGCAATATTCCACAATCCAAGCAGTTGGGGACGCGTCGAGTTGCTAAGACGAATAACTAATTTTAGACGGTTATGATATTGAATATTTGAGGATAAATGGAGATGCTGTGGTTTCTGAGTCGACTGTAAAATCTACAAATAAGAGACAAAAGGACTTACAAGCAGGGTTGGTGAAAAAAGATATTGTGCAGAAACCAATTCTGCTCTGGTTGTTAT
>JBEKLV010000068.1:0-12568 GCA_050008835.1 Bacteroidota bacterium
AAGATAGTAAGCTACGCCTTCGTTCTGTACTACATCTATTAATTGATCAGCTATATTCTTTGCCTTGGTAGAGTCTGGTAAAGTTTTTTGTAAAACTGAGAACACAGCATGGAAACACTCATGTGCTGTTGTGCTAAGCACCTCAATAAACTGAGCATCCACGTTATTCGGTCCTTCAATAATACGAGCTAGATTAACAACAATAATAGGTTCACCTTGCTCTTCACTGACAAAGATTGGAATATCATAATTCCAAATGACGTGTCGCACAAATGCTGAAGCACGTTCGTTTCCTATTACAACGAAGTACACGGAAAATCTAGTAGATATTTTTGCTTGTTCGGGAAAAAACGAGGCGACTGTTGCAACGATACGGCGATCCAACTGCCGGTGTTTGATTTCAATAAGAAGTTTTCGAATCTCTTGAATGTGGTTCTTTGCAAGTGAAAAACCGTAAACATCGCTTTCAAATCGTGTATTACTCCGCGTCAGTTCAAGCTGCTGGCAGAAGTCGTCGTCGGTTTTTTCTGTGCGCGCAAGCATTACGCTTGTTGCTGCAGCAAGTTGATTGCCGCGAAGTCCTGCAACATACTTTGTGTTTCCAGTGAGATGGTCAAAATAATCTAACATCTGTTCGGCGGCACTATAATCAACACCGAGCGAGAAATCGAAATTTGAACTTGTCTGCGAACACAGACTGTGGGGTAGCACGGACATCAGTCCAAAACATATATTAACAAAAATGATAGGGTTTGAGTGGTACATATGATTTGAGCTCTGACAAAAATTTGTTATAAAGATACGGGGAAAGGATAAGCATGTCAAACCGGTGCAAATCTTTGAGTTCAAAAGGTACGAGTATATTCACAATTTCTTTAAATAAATGTTTTGATAAGAGTCTGTTTCAATTTCTATGAAATATGGCTATGTTTCTTCAGTAAAAATAAAGATTAGCTTGTTCAATAACTTAAAGCATTCACATGGAACATACAATCATTGTTGGAATCGCATCTTTTGGAATGTCTGGTAAAATATTTCATGCACCACTTCTTGCGCACCATAATAATTTTAAGATAAAGCGAATTGTAGAACGAACCAAGAACGATGCACAAAAGTTATACCCCGACGTCATCGTCTCGCGTTCCTTTGAAGATTTATTGCAAGACAATGAGATTGAATTGATTGTTGTGAATACTCCAGACCAGACACATTTTGAGTACGCTAAAAAAAGTCTTGAGGCAAACAAACATGTTATTGTAGAAAAGCCATTAACACTAACGGTTGCTGAGGGGGAAGAATTAATCGAGCTTGCCCGGCAAAAAGGAAAAATTCTCAGCGTCTTCCAGAATCGGCGATGGGATGGAGATTTCCTTACCGTTCAACGCATTGTGACAGAGCATATACTCGGAAGGCTTGTCGATTATGAAGCACACTTTGATCGTTACAGGAATTATATTCAAACGAATTCATGGAAAGAAAAATCCGCGTCTGGTACAGGAACACTCTTCAATCTTGGTGCCCATATGATTGATCAGGCGCTTGTACTATTCGGTATGCCAACAACCGTGACAGCACACCTTAAAGTAGTGAGAACGGGCGGCGAGGTTGATGATTGGTACGATATCCGATTGCATTATATAAATGTGAATGTCAATTTGAAGGCGAGTCTTTTAGTGCGAGAACTAGGACCGCGGTACATTCTTCACGGAACAAACGGTTCATTTTTAAAATGGGGACTAGACCCGCAGGAAGAAGCATTAAAACAAGGGAAAAATCCGAACGATCCAAATTGGGGAAAAGAATCGAAAGAGTTGTGGGGATTGTTAAATATAGAAAAAGATAATAGACAGTTCAGAGAGAAGTACGAAACATTGCCCGGAAATTACAGTGCGTTTTATGATAACATCTTTGAAAGCATTACTTGCGGAACAGAATTGGCGGTGAAACCGGAAGAAGCTTTAAATGTAGTTCGAATTATCGAGGCGGTCAAAAAAAGCAGCACTCAGCAAAAAACAATGGTGGTATAAAAAAAATATTCCCTCATAATTTTGTAATATCTATTGTTGTCACTTTCCTCAAGACTCTCGATTTCCTTCGCTATTATAGCATTAAATTCAGCAATGAAAACTATATCGGAAGCAGTAGCATGTCAGGTAATGTTTAAAAATATTCAGATTAAATTCTTCAGAAGAATTCTTAATTGAATAGAAAAAAGAACGTGATGCGGGGAACGATATCCGCATCTTTCGTACGTCCGGCAGAGCTTTTATCGGTAAAGGTGTTGATCCAAATGTTCGGCATGAAGTGAATATTATTTATCGGCATGTAATCAAATCCAAAGGAAATGAAGAGCTCATAAAATCCTGTGTTCGAAGAAAGCCGATTGGGATCGTAATAATCAATTCGCCCGAATACCTTCCAATTATCAGAAACACGGTACCACGAAAACAAAGAAACACCAAATAGAGCATAATCAGTAAAAAGAGCGTCTTGGTTCTTTTGTAGCTGCTCAATAATTTCTGCGCCAATCATAAGAGATGGTCGTTGGTAGGAAAGAAATGCTTTCCACGTGGTGCGGTCTTTGTCCTGTGCTGCTGGTTCATAGTCCACATACGCTTCCAAAGATAGGTTTTGCAAAGGTTTTCCGTTAATCATTGCATAATATTTTCTGTACTTATCGTTTTCGGGTTTTTGTGCGTTACCATTTCCGATCATCAGCGAGTATCCGACAGATCCTTCGGAGAACAATGTTCCACGCAGATGTACACCCATATCGGTTAAGCTCCCAAGCCCGCGAAAATCTGTAATCGTTTTTTCGATAGAGCGATAGCCCCATTGACTTTCAACATTGATCCATGTCGGTGTAGGCACTAGTCCAATATACAAACTCGACATAGGAACGAGATTCTTCCACTCGAGATAGGCTGTCTTCATATATAAGCTCAAACGTCCGTTCGGATCAAGTGATTTATCGTTCCCTTCAAGCTGAAAACGTGTGGAAAATTCATTTGAAAAAGTGTAATCGTAGAAAAGTTGAAGACGCCGTATTTGAAAACCAGAAGAATCTTTAGGCAATGGCTGACTGAACTGTGATACGCCACCGAAAGGCTGTGAATCGCCGCCTGTTTTATAAAAATAATCTCCTACAATCAATCCGTGGATGTAACCGCCGGAATTATCTTGTGTAAAAGAAAGACGAAAATAACAGATGATTGTAATGAAAAGAAAAAGTGCTCTGTGCATAACATCTCCAACAAATCTAATCAATATTAATGTACAGAAAAACGGGATCAGGAATAAATATGCCGCAAATGCATGTGTGAATCAAGCTCCGGTATATTGGAAAAAAGCAATTGCCTTGCAATGAGCAATGCGATATTGCCTTATGAAATTTTTCCAAGCTGACGAATTATTATAGTTTACGCTTTTTCGAGCTGCGTATAAAGTGACGAACAAATTCTATTGCCGCCGGCATTCCAGGAATTAACACGAGTGCAAGAATAACAAGAGAGAAATGTTCTTTGATGAACGGAATGTTCCCGAAAAAATATCCTACGAGCACAAAAAGGGTTACCCACAATAATGCACCCATGATACTGAAAAGGAGAAATGTGCGGTATGTCATCCGCCCGATGCCGGCAACAAAAGGTGCAAATGTTCGGATAATTGGAAGAAATCGTGCTAGAACCACTGTTAATTTCCCATGCTTGTCATAGAACTTGTTTGTGCGGTCTAAATACTCTTTGTTAAATAAGCGCGACTTTTCTTGGCTAAATACTTTTGGTCCAACTTTTCGCCCAATCCAGTAATTGGTATTGTCTCCCGTAAGCGCAGCTGCCATGAGCAAGGGAATGGCAAATTCCACGCGCATTGCCCCGATGGCTGCTAGTGAGCCGATGGCAAATAATAATGAATCGCCAGGCAAAAAAGGAGTTACCACGAGGCCGGTCTCGCAAAAAATGACAAGAAAGAGAATTCCATAAACCCATGCACCATACAAAGTACAGAGATCGAACAAATGTTTGTCGATATGGAGTACGAATTGGATAAATTGTTGAAGTAGTTCCATAGGAGTCAAGCAATGGGGCGAGGCAGGTACCTCGCCCCTAAATAAAATTATTTAATAGAAAGCAGTTCAATATCAAAAATTAATGTGGCGTTTGGACCTATTATTTGTCCTTGTCCATTTGGTCCGTATGCGAGATCAGATGGAATGAACAGCTGCCATTTCGATCCAACAGGCATCAGTTGTAAAGCTTCCACCCATCCTTTAATGACTTGTCCGACAGGAAATTCTGCTGGCTCACCGCGTTTATACGAACTGTCGAACTCTTTTCCATCTATGAGAGTACCACGATAATTACATGATACTGTTTGGCTCGCTGTTGGTTTTGGACCGCTGCCTGTTTTCAAAATCTTGTATTGTAATCCGCTGGGAAGTGTTATTACACCGTCCTTTTTCTTGTTTGCCGCAAGGAACGTTTCACCTTCTTTTTTATTTTTTTCTGCTATCGCTTGCATTTTTGCCATCATTTCTTTTTGAAATGCTGCCAAGGTTGTTTCCATTTCCTTTTCACTCATTGCTGTTGTTGAACTGTTAATAGCGTCTTTTATCCCCTGCAAAAGAAAGGCCTGATTGATGTTCAATTCTTGCATCCTCAACTTCATTTCTTTCCCCACATTGATACCTATGCTGTAACTGACTTTCTCTTTTGTCGTCTTTGGTACTTCTTTTTTCTGTGTCATGGCTGTGCCCACAAACAGTGACAGCGCTATGGCGATCGCAATGAATTTTTTCATGAATTATCCTTTTAGATTAAATGATAAACAAAAACGCAGGACGAACCTGCGTTTGACCATTGCTAAAGTACTGCTTTTTTATGGAGAACAAAAGGAGAATAGTATATATCTCAATTTTTAACTTATGATCTATTTATACCCCGCCATTTCTAAATCCACTAAAGACTTAAATTGGTGTGGTGGATTCAGATATTGAGCGAGAAATTTATAAATCTTCATGCGTATTTGCTTTGCTAACTTTGTGTCGATGCGGTCAAAACTATGTCCGCCTGGAGCTTCCTGGAAAATTTCAAAGTCGAACTTTTTTCCTGCCGTCTTTAAATCTTCGATAAGATGCTTTACTTCTTCAACATGTACGTCGTCGTCGTTGGTGTTGGTGTGAATCAACAACGGTGTTTTCAGTTTGTTGACGTAGGTTACAGGGGATCGTCTCAAGTATTCGGCAGAATCTTCGCTCACGGTTTTCCCAATATGGTATTTGGCATAAAAATCTTTTCGATAGTCATCATCATAATATGCCAACCGCATCACAAGATCACTTACCGGTACACCGGCAAACGCAACCCGATAGTCATTCGGATGTTCAAAGATATCCAGCAACGTAATAAGGCCTCCATGGCTCCATCCGATAGCGCCAACGCGAGTGCTGTCGACGAACCTATAGTTTTCCACCATCCAATTGCGCGCAGCATGATTATCTTCCACTTCGCGTCCACCGTAGTCTATTCGTTCATAGAAATCCTTTCCGTACCCTGTACTGCCTCGATATTCTGGTGCTACGACTATATAACCCTGCGCCATCATTTCGCGGATAATGTGGGCATGATAGGTTGTAAAATCGGCATGCACACCGCCGTGTGGTAAAACTAATAGTGGATATTTTTTATTCCTGTCTATTTTTTGTGGAATGAAAACATATGCCCAAAATTTAACCGGGTTCCATGCCCCTCTTGCTGTCGAATCTTTTACTTTTACCGGAGGCGGTCCGACGATGAAAACTTTGTCCATGCTGGCAACATCGCCGACTTTGTTATACCATTGCACATCGTCAACGGCTTTTGCTAATTCATCAAGACGATGGTCAAGAGCTTCGAATTTTCTATCAATCTGCTTTATGATAGAATCGACGGATCGTTCTTCTTGAGCCCAAAGTGGAAGAATAATTGGAAAAAGAAAAACAAGTGTCTTTAAGAGGAGATGTAGAAAACGTGATTTGTTCATGAATCAGATCCTCCATAAAGTGGAATTGATAAAATGTTACTGACAAAGTGCAGAAAAAAGGAGCAAAAACCAACTTGCGTTTAGAAAACGCTCCTGCTACATTATATCAAAGATAGAAAAGAAACATTATGCCCGAACATTTGTTTAAAGACGACGCTTTTTTAATAGACACATTCAACGCAATTCCGTTCCCTGTGCTGGTTGTTGATGATGATGTTCATATCCTGTTCTGGAATTCTGCTGCCCTTCGTCTGATTGGAAATGAAGAAATGCTTCAACAGCGAGGAGGTGAAGCGCTCCATTGTATTCATTCCAAAGATGTGGACGAAGGTTGTGGACGTGGTCCGTATTGTAAAACCTGTGTGGTGCGGAATTCAGTAAACGAAGCAAGTCATGGCAGAAGAATCTATCGCAAAAAAACTATAATGCAGCGAAGAATAGGAGAGAAAGTTACGGAACTACCGCTTCTGGTGACAACGTCGCCATTCCAGTATAAAAACAGATCATTGACATTGCTCATATTAGAAGACATCCACGAATTGATGGAAATTGGAAGCCTTCTTCCTATTTGTTCGAATTGTAAAAGAATTCGAACGAATACAAACCAATGGCAGCAAATTGAAGGATATATCATAGAACATATTGTTGATGTAGATTTTACGCATGGATTGTGTCCGGATTGTGCAAAGGAATTTTTTCCTGAAGCTGAATAAGCATAAAAAGTAATCTTTAAACAGACCCGCACTCCAAATTGTCGTATCGGAGCTTCAATATGAAAAAGTCTCTCATATTTATATGTGTTCTTTTTACTCGGTTTGTATATTCTCAAAACGGAGAAGACTCAACATATCAAACGAATGTCATTCATGATAATCTTCCTTCTTTCTATAATATTCTTCAAGAACGATTGAAATATCCGCTCTCATGGCTATCTGGAAATTTCAGCGATTTTGATTCGTGGCATACAATGGCGCGTGCTAAAGTGAAGGAATGTTTGTTGAGACAACCGCCATTTGCGTTATATAATCCGGTTGTGATTGCTACACAAGATCGTGGCAGTTATATAGCACAAAAAGTGGTATTCAATCTTTCTGCAGACAGTCGTGTTCTTGCATATCTGCTAGTACCAAAAGGCAAGGGACCGTTCCCCGCTGTCCTGCTCTTGCATGATCATGGTGCAAGGTTCGACATCGGCAAAGAAAAGATGGTGGAACCCTTTGCTGATAGTTTGAGACGCGTACAATCAGCACGCGAGTGGGTGGATAGAAATTATGGCGGAAGATTTATCGGCGATGAACTTGCAAAACGAGGTTATGTTTGCCTTGCGATCGATGCTCTTAATTGGTCGGATCGTGGCAGCGGTGGATATGAAGGTCAGCAAGCGATTGCATCCAATTTATTGAACATGGGAATGTCATATGCTGGATTAATTGCGTGGGAAGATATTAATGCTGCAGAATTTCTTGCAACGCGCCCCGAAGTGGATTCCACAAAAGTAATTGCTTTAGGATTTTCTATGGGCTCATTCCGTGCTTGGCAGGTTGCAGCGCTTTCCGATAGAGTTGCCGCCGGCGTAGCGATCTGCTGGATGGGGACATACAAAGGTTTAATTGTTCCTAAAGCGAATGCTACCCGCGGCGGATCAGTGTTTACCACTACACATCCCGGACTTGCGAATTATCTCGACTATCCCGATGTGGCAAGCATCGCCTGCCCCAAGCCGATGTTGTTCTTTAACGGGGAACAGGACAAACTCTTTCCCAGGCCAGTAGTGCAGGAGGCGTACGCGCGCATGCATGCGGTATGGAAATCCCAAGGAGCTGACGATAAACTTATCACGAAGTTCTGGAATCTTCCCCACGTCTTCGATAAAGAGATGCAGGATGAAGTATTTCAATGGTTAGATAAAGTTTGCAAGAAATAAATTATCAAATCGTCTAATAACCAAATCGAAAATCAAAATGAAACATCGCGTTACAGGAAAACAACAGAACAGTAAAATGTGCTTTCTTTGTGGACTGAAGAACTTATTTGGACTCAAGGGAAAATTTTTTGAATTAGAGAACAACGAACTGGTGTGTATCTTCAAACCTTCAAATGAACATCAAAGTTATCCGGGCAGACTGCATGGTGGAATTGCAACAGCAGTTCTTGACGAAACTATCGGCAGGGCGATTATGATGAAGTATGGGAACGGAGAAATCTGGGGTGTCACGATAGAATTCACAACACGCTTCAAGAAGCCTATTCCGTTGAATGAAGAACTCCGCGTTGTCGGGCGTATTACCAACGAAACAAGCCGCACATTTGAAGGAACCGGAGAACTTCTTCTGCCAAACGGTGAAATTGCCGCCACAGGTTTGGGTAAATACTTGCGTATGCCGTTGAACAAGATTGCTGATTTTGATCCGATTGAACAGGAGTGGAAAGTAGAATCTTCCGAAAACGATCCTGCAGAAATTGAATTGTAGAGAGGAATTAAATAGCGATAAAGGCATCAAGGAAGAGCACGTGCAATTTCCTGAATGCGCTGGGATTCAAAAACATTCACACCGCAAAGATTCATCTGTGCTGTGCGCACCATTGCTTTGGCAACGTCGCGTGCTTGGATAGCGCGGTATTTTTTTAACGGTCCAGCTAATGCAAATTTCAATCCGGACATAATAAATGCGCCTGCTTTTTCTCCTGTTCTGTACTCTGTGCGGTTTCCCAAAAGAAGTGAAGGACGGAATATATTAATCGTTACAAAAGAAATTTTCCGGACTGCTTCTTCCACCTCTCCTTTAACACGACTATAGAAAATACGTGAATGCGGATCGGCACCAAGTGATGAAACAAGAAGGAATTGTGCCGCACCGCAATGCTGTGTCAAAGCAGCGATTTTTATAGGATATTCGAAATCTACTTTGCGGAATGCATCTTGCGTTCTTGCATTTTTAATCGTCGTTCCCAAACAACAATACACATCGTCGGCAATGAGATATTCACCCAGAGTTTCCAATTCGCCGAAGTCAACGACATGCTGGACCAATTTATCAAGCATTATTGCAAGAGGCCTGCGCACAAGTACAACAACGCGCGTATATGATGATTCTTCCAAAAGAAATTGCAGGCAGTGCCCGCCTACAAGACCGCTTGCGCCGACAAGCAATGCTGTTCTGGTTTCCATACGCCTCCTACGGATTCGTTCGATTGCGGAATTTTGTATTCAACTGATTTGAAATCTTCTTTTGATGCTCTTTTTTAAAACGCTGGGAAGCATCAGTTTGTTTTGCCGCTTGATTGTGAACCTCGCGCTGAAGTTTTTGAAAACTTTCATATCGTTCCAGAAGAAGCGTTCCTTCCTCGATTGCATTTTTCACAGCGCAGTCCGGCTCGGCTTCATGTTTGCAATCGCGGAAACGACAATTCGATGCGAGTTCTTCAATATCATCAAAGCTATCCTGCAAACCTTCATCCACACCTAAAAATTGGAGTTCGCGTAGTCCTGGAGTGTCTATAATCATGCCTCCATTTGGTAACACCAGCAATTCACGATGTGCTGTAGTGTGGCGGCCGTGGCTGTCTGTAATGCGGACTTTTTGTACTTTCGCATGTTCTTTATCGAGAAGAAGATTCGTTATGGTAGACTTTCCAACACCTGATGAACCGAACAGTACGCCTGTCGTTCCCATTGTCAGAATAGCATAGATAGGAATAACGCTTTCTTTGTGAAGTGCACTAATTACAACGACATCGACATTATGCGCAATAGAAAGGACTTCCCGTGTACATTCTTCAAGATGCGAACACAAATCGGATTTATTCAGAATGATAACAGGGCGCGCGCCGCTTTCCGATGCGACGGTCAAGTGCCGTTCTAATCGGCGCAAATTATAATTTGCATCCAATCCCATGACCAGAAATACAATGTCGATATTAGCAGCAATGACTTGTTCGTCGGGACGATCGCCGGCAACCTTGCGCGAAAACTTGCTTCTGCGTTCCAGCACATGATGAATAACAGCGGATTGATCGCCGGAATCAATTTCAAAAACAACCCAATCGCCGACAGCGGGAAAATCATGAAGGCCGGAAACTTCAAAACGAAACTTGCCGCTTACTTTTCCGCTTACCTCGCCTCGTTCAGTGAACAGCACATAGCGATCTTTGTGTTGAATCGTAACGCGGCCGGGCATCAGACCTTGATGGGAGTACTGTGCAAAACGTGCCTCAAAAAAATCATTCCAGCCAAATATTTCAAGTTTCATAAACAAATCAAATTAACTTGAATTTCATATGCACTTGTTCCTTTTTTCCCATATGGAATCGTTTTTTCTATGTCAATGTACGATTGTTTTATTGAAAGACAACGGCGTTTTTTTGAGCTGAGACTTGACTTCTTTTCACGAATCATGTATATTACTTACGTAAAGTATGTCACAATCCGTTAATCATATCGTCTCTTCAAATAACCGTTGGTGGTGGCGCATTAGTGTATCCAAACGAACAGGTATGAAAAACGGATAGTTAACTTATAAGCATACGCAGATTGTATTCTTAACCCTTCCCGGATCACCCTGGAAGGGTTTTTTATTATTGCCAAAGGCATCCCTTTGGGAATGGACGGTCATAATGATTACAGAAGAAGAATTTAAAGAGCGTGCACATACATATTCGGTAGTTCCTCTTGTGGAAACAATGCTTGCCGATTTGCACACACCTGTGTCGATTTATCTATCGCTTCGTTCGAAAACTTCGCATTCGTTTCTTCTTGAAAGTGTTGAACCCGATGAACGAATTGGGCGATTTTCGTTTGTCGGAACAGAACCGATTCTGGTGATCAAAGCAAAAGATGATGTTGTTAATATTGAATCTAATGGGAAAAACGAACGGCTCCATGGGAAAATTCTTGATGTGCTAAACGAATTTTCACAAAAATACAAAAGCGTGACGGCATCTGAACAGGAAGGGTTTACAGGTGGCTTTCTGGGTTACTTCGGCTACGACCGCGTCCACGAAATTGAAAATATCCCTTTGCATCCAACAGCAGTGGATGATGTACCGGATGCAATGTTTGGCTTGTTTCGATCTGTTGTAAAGTTTGATCACCTTCAGCAGTTATTGACAGTTACACACAACATTCTTGTAGAAATGAATCGTCCATTGGACGATCAATACAATGAAGGAGTAAAAATCCTGACGGCTATTCTTGCCGAGCTCGGCAAACCGCCAGTAATAGAAAATAGTTTTCAGTGTGATCTTTCTACTGTTCAATACAGCGCTGATCGTGACGCATTTTGTTCATCGGTCAGGCGCGCGAAGGAATACATTCACGAAGGCGACATCTTTCAAGTTGTTCTTTCACGCCGATTGCAAGTTCCATTTTTCGGTGATCCATTTCCTGTTTATCGAGCCTTGCGCATCATTAATCCATCTCCATATCTTTTTTACCTCGATTACGGATCTGTAAAGCTTATTGGTTCCTCGCCGGAAGTTTTAGTGCGTGTTAGGATCGTGCTGTTACTGTGATGCCGATTGCAGGCACACGCAAGCGAGGAAAGACTGAACAAGAAGACAAACTTCTGGAAGAAGAATTGCTGATCGATGAAAAGGAAGCGGCAGAACATGTGATGCTGGTTGACTTGGGGCGAAACGATATCGGACGTGTAAGCGAATATGGCACAGTGTACGTTCCGGTCTTCAAGCGCTTAAAACGATTTTCGCATGTAATGCATTTAGTTTCTGAAGTAAAGGGAAAACTCAAAGCGAATGCAAATAGTATCGATGCGCTGCGGGCTTGCTTTCCTGCAGGCACGGTCTCCGGTGCTCCGAAAGTCCGTGCAATGGAAATTATTAATGAATTAGAACCAGTACAACGCGGAATTTATGCTGGCGCAGTCGGCTACCTCAGTTTCGACGGCACACTCGATACGTGCATTGCGATCAGAACGATTGTTGCAGCGAACGGTACACTGACCATTCAAACAGGCGCGGGCATAGTTGCTGATTCGGTTCCGGAACTTGAGTGCAAAGAAACTGAGAATAAAGCGCAAGCGTTACTCGATGCGCTCGCCGTCGCATCGAATGGTCTCATGAAAATTCACAACGGCAACGGATATTCTGGAGGACAACAATGATTCTGGTGATCGATAATTATGATTCATTCACCTACAATCTTGTGCAGGCAATCGGCAAGAAGACGCAGGGCATTCTTGTGAAGCGAAACAATGAGCTTACTTCCGATGATATTGCACATCTTGCTCCTCGCGGTATTATCCTTTCGCCGGGCCCCGGAAAACCGGAAAATGCCGGTATAACAGTGGAAGTGATTCGGCGTTTCGGTTCAACGATTCCAATCCTTGGAGTGTGTCTCGGACACCAGGCAATTGGTTTTGCTTTTGGCGCGCATATTACACACGCACCTTCGCTTATGCATGGAAGAACTTCAACAATAACACATTCCGGTGAGACCATTCTCAAATCGGTGCCGAATCCATTACTTGTTGGGCGTTACCACTCGCTTGTGATTTCGTCGGAACATTTTCCCGATGAACTCAAAATATCT
>JBEKLV010000069.1:0-12461 GCA_050008835.1 Bacteroidota bacterium
ATGCACAGCATGCCACCAATGCATTTCGAGGTGAAATTTCCCGTACCAACTATTAAATACCAATCCCGTTTCCTGCGGAGGCAGCGATCCGGCACATTGGATTGCAGTTAAGTATCTGGATAATATTATTCGTCTTTCTAATTCAAACGCACGTGGATCCTTACTTTCCGATAAATCCACAGCGCCGCCGGTTTCCCAGTAACTCTTCCAATGTGATCTGGATGCGTTAAAAGTCGCTTCAGCATCCGGATTCTGTTCTGCAATATCTTTTTGTGTAAATCGACATGTAAATTCAAATTGGTCTATGCCTGAAATATTTAGAACAAACGAATGGTCTTCGGTCTGCGTAAATTTTGCAGTCCCTTTCCATTGGATGTGTACAAAATAATTAGTGGAATCCAATTCGCGTTTTATATCAGCAGAGTTATAGTTTTGGAAAACAATTTTAGATGTGTGTTTATGTGGGCTGTCCCAGTCAGCCGAGTTCTTCCCCCAAGATAATGTACCGTAAGGAAAATCAAACCGAATACCGACATTGCCTTTTTGTAAAAGCTTGGATTTAACCCGAACCGCGATTTGATCGATGCTAGGATGACATGCGGTTTCCACATTTATTTTATTCTCTTCGACCTGAAAAGAACTTCTGATTATCCCCTCCCAAATATCAACCGTCTGATGGATATTTGTTATATCTGATAATCGTATTTCGGAACCGTCTGATTTAATAATCCTGAAACCGATTCTACCGAGATGAATCCGATGAGGGTTGGCACGAAGCCACTGAGCGGCTTCAGACTTTTGTATCGAAGCATATGGTACTTGTCTACCATAAGTGTTATAATATTTTAAGGTCTGATCTATCGTATAGTTGTTCGAATTGGGTATTGTATGCCAGCCCCATTGAGAATGCGTTCCCAATGGTATCCCGCGTTCGTAATAATTGGAAAAGGTCTGCAGCCCTGTAACATCAACAGTATAAGCGAATTCACCATTCCCAACGGTAAACGGCGAAAGTGAATCTGCATTTGTAAGAATAGGAAAGTGTCTTCGCACAAGCGTTTCACGATCTATCGGGGGAGCATTTTTTTTATCGGCGCTATCGTTCCGAAACGAATATAAAATAAAAGAAAGAATGAATATCGATATGAAGAATTGTCTGCTCACTTGCTGGGTTTATAATTCAAATTATCGTAGAAATAATGCGTATGCCTGGCCTCCCTACAATTCCGCCTAATGAAAACATCGACGTAAATGATAATGAAAAGATTGTGGGATTGCTCTAAAGTACAACAAAAATGTACATGATATTTCGCAATTTGACTCGATACTACGGATTATAGGCATTTGTTGTGATTAATTATTCTTCGCGTCAAGCACCTCACGTATTTTCTTCAGAACAATACCCGGCGCATATGGTTTCTGTATAAACCCTTTCGCTCCATATGCAGTAAGTTTAGATTTCATATCCTGTTCAAAAAACCCGCTGGCAACAACGACACTGACATTCGGATCAATCTCTATGAGTTTTTTAAGAACATCCATCCCCAACATCCCCGGCAAGCCCATATCCGTGAGAACGATGTCAATTTCCTGTTTATGTAGTTTGTACACATCAATTGCTTCATTTCCATCTTTTGCAGTAAGTACTTTGTACCCATTAGATTCGAGCAAGAGGCGCACTATCTCTAAAAGAACTTTTTCATCCTCTACAAGCAAGATCGTCTCTGTGCCTCCTGTTGCAAATGGTTCAGTTAATAAAGAAACATCTGCCGATTGTTCACTCGCCAGTGGAATTGGGAAATAAAGCCAAAATGTTGTCCCGCATCCCACTTCACTCTCCACATCTACAAAGCCATGATGTGATTGTATTACACCATAGACAACGGCGAGGCCAAGTCCAGTTCCTTTCCCCTTTTCCTTTGTGGTAAAGAATGGATCGAAAATTTGGCGGCGTGTCGCTTCATCCATCCCAACGCCGGTATCAGTTATGCTTATGCAGATATATGAGTCTTGATCGGCAGCGGGGATTTTTTCTTGTACTTGGCTTTTCGTTTGTTTCTCTACTTTGATGGTGATTGTACCGCCGTTTGGCATGGCATCCCGGGCATTCACACAGAGATTCAGCATTACTTGATGGATTTGTGTACGATCAGCATTGATTAATGGAATATCATTGCCAATAATCTCTATGAAGGTGATTACTTTAGGAAAGGTTTGCCTTAGCATAGAGAGAAGCTCATGTATCAAATCGGTAACATTCATAGGATTGAATAGGACATCCGTTTTCCGTGCGAATGTGAGAATTTGTCCAACAAGTGCTGCGCCACGACCGACAGCATTTTTAATAATTCCAAGACTTTCATTAAATTTTGCCGGACTTAATGTCCCTTTTTCCATTAGCGATGAGTAACCTAAAATAATCCCAAGGATGTTATTGAAGTCATGCGCAATACCGCTGGCAAGCGTGCCAATGCTTTGCATTTTTTGCGATTGAATCAGTTCTTGTTGAAGCTTTTTTTGTTCCGTGATATCCTGACCTTGTACAATTGTGGATACCAGTGTCCGGCCATCTGCCGCATAGATGTTTGCTGAACTCCATATGACAGTGCGGATATTTCCACTCTTGCAGAGAATAGGAATTTCGGCCGCTATTAAATGATCGCCCTCTAATGATGGTACAATAAGAGATAAAGAAGATTTTCTACTCTCGAGAGGGAGCAATATTTCTAGATGCTTGCCAATAACTTCGTGAATCGAATAACCTGTTAATTTCTCAATTGCCAGATTGAACCGTGTGATTTTGAAATTAGGATCCCAGACAATAATAGGCGTACTTGCAAAGCTGAGCAGGTTTTCAAGGTAATCGCGGGTTTCCCGCAATTCTTCTTCTGCCCGTTTGCGATCAGTAATATCCAGAAGAGCTGTCCGAATTCCGTTTATTTTTCCTTGTTCATCTCGGAGAATAATATCATCAATAAGAGCTGGAAATGACGTTCCATCCTTACGGACAACGAGTCGCTCAGAGTTCTTATTAGGAGGAACATTACCTGCCAATTTCCCAAGAATTCTTTTTCTTGCTTCCTCACTATCAGAAATATCTCTCCACGCTGGCATGCCTATCATTTCTTCCTTTGTGAAACCCAACATCTTTAATTCTGCTTGATTCACAGCACAAATATATCCCCGATCATCCATTTCGTGATACCCAAAAGGAGCATTCTCAAACAATTCTTTGAGCCTCTCTTCGTTTTTTCTCAACGTTTCTTCGGCCTGCTTGCGTTCAGTAATATCTTTGGAAATACCAAAAGTGCCAATAATCTCTCCTTCTTTGTCTCGTAAAGGCATCTTTGTGGTGGTCACCCACGTCACGCTTCCATCGGGCCATGTTTCCTTCTCTTCTAATCCTATCAGTGGCTGGTCTGTTTTCATTATCTTATGTTCATCTTCGATTGCCGATCGAGCATGTTGTTCAGAAAAAAAGTCGAAATCAGTTTTGCCCACAGCCTCTGCTGGGTCGCTCAATCCAAATCTTGCAGCTTGAGACCTATTCATTCTGATAAAACGGCTCTCTTTGTCTTTAAAATAAATATGGTCGGGAACATTGTCCATCAACATATTCATCAGAAACTGTTCCTTTGTCAACGCTTCTTCCATCCGCTTGCGTTCGGTAATGTCGTGTACAGTACCAGCCAAATACGTACAATGTCCTTTGTCATTAAATACAGGTGCGATGCTCACTTCGCCGGTGAGCCGCCCCGTCGGATATTCAGTTGTCTCTTCCCATCGCACAATCTTCTTCTGTTGGATTGCTTCCGCATATTTCTTCAACACGAGTGTCAGCGATGGTTCTGGGATAACATCCCGCACTCGTTTTCCAATTATTTGATTGGCTTGTAAGCCAGTGGTTGTGAGAAAACATTGGTTGACGGAGGTAAATATGTAATTTCCTTCCTTTTCCACTTTCAGATTATAAATAATATCACCAACTGTATCGTAGATTAAGGAAATCTGCCGCTCGCTTTCCCGTAATGCTTCCTCCATCCGTTTACGATCTGTGATGTCGCGGGCAATGATCGAAGCGCTGACTATTTTCCCTTCCGCATCCTTAACGGGAGAAATTGTAATGGCAACAGATATTAACTGACCGTCTTTTCTTTGACGCATGGTCTCACAATGATCGACATATTCGCCCTTTTTGATCTTTTCAAGAATCTGCGGAATTTCATCTTTGTAACCAGTTGGTACAATCATAGAAATAGGCCGACCGATGATCTCGGCTTCCGAATAACCGTAGATTCTTTCAGCGCTCTTGTTCCAACTGATAATGATCCCGTTTAAAGTTTTTCCTATAATAGCGTCGCTCGAAAATTCCACGATGGACGCAAGATGTTTACTCTTTTCTTCTGCAAGCATGCGTCCGGTTATGTCGCGAAAGAAGGCAGAAAAGTATGATATTCCCTCAAGCGTTATAACGCTCGAGCTGATGTCCGCGTAAAAGATGGAACCATCATTGCGGAGAATGGGAATCTCGTTAGAAATCGAAATCTCGCCACGCACATGTTTCTGGAATTCCTGTTCAACGCTAGCCCATTCTTCTGGGGGATGTAGGGATTGAATGGACCGATCAATCAAGTCCTCCTTGGAGCATCCCAACAACTCAGCCATGGCACTGTTTCCAAAGAGTATCTTTTGTGTTTTTCCATCAAAAAAGATGATGCCGTCTTTACTGTTCTCAATGATATTTCGGAACTTACTCTCAGATTCCTTTAGCGCATCCTCCGCCTGCTTGCGCTCGGTAATATCACGGATGATCATACTTGTGTGATCGCCGCCTTTTTTGTCTTTAAAGATCACTGAAGACATTTCAGCCAAAAATTTTGAACCATCTTTACGCAAGAGGGTAAGTTCACCAACAAATCTCCCGGTCCTTGCGCGTTTTTCCAAAGCGATAGCTAACCTTGGGTCAGATGCATCTACAATACCTCTTCGCCCGATCGAACAAAGTTCTTCCTCTGTACATTGGAACATTTTGCAGGCAGCAGGATTAGCAGAAAAAATTTCACCAGTAGGAGACGTAAGCAAAACAGCATCCACACTGGAGTTGAATAGAAAACGGAACTTTTCTTCGCTTTCATGCAGAGCTTCTTCTGCCATCTGTCGTGATTTCTTTTCCTTTGATTCATCAAACGCGCGTTTAATAGCCAATGGAAGTCTTACCAAACGGTCTTTAAGGACATAATCGACAGCTCCCTGTTTTATAAGTTCGATGGCAATTTCTTCACCGATCGATCCGGAAACACAGATGAATGGAACATCCGGGCAGATATCCTTAACTAATTTCAATGCACCTGGCGCATCAAATCCGGGTAATTTGAAATCACTTAAGATAACATCATACGTATTGCGACGAAGCAGAGAGACAAATTCCTTTTTCTTCTCAGCACAATCCATGCTAAGATCACATCCTGCATCTATAAGTAGTTCGCGTATGATCTCGACGTCTCGAGGAGAGTCTTCGAGATACAAGACTTTCAACGATATCTTATCTATGGTCTTCTTTTTCATTTGATTAGATCCTCTCTGGCGGCATTTCATTAAGGACGGCCCAAAACACACCAACTTGTTTTACTGCTTCCATAAAATCTTGGAAATCTACCGGCTTCACTACATAGGCATTCGCTCCCAACTCATAACTTTTCTTTAAATCCGGTTCCTCGCGAGAGGATGTGAGCATAACGACCGGGAGCGTTTTCAGTGTAGGATCATTCCGAATAGCTCGAAGCACTTCAATCCCATCCATTCGGGGCATTTTAATATCTAACAATACTACTGCCGGATTTCCTTGTCTACGCATTTTATACTTCCCTTCGCAATGCAGATATTCCATTGCCTCCACACCGTCTTTTACGACTGTAACGTGATTGGCAAGGTTATGTTCTGACAGGGCTTCAAGAGTCAATTCTACATCCTTGGGATTGTCTTCTGCTAACAATATTGTTCTCAAATCGCTCATGACTTCTCCTTCAAATTTTTTGGTAAAGTGAAATAAAATGTCGCTCCTTTATCCAGCTCGGCTTCAGCCCAGGTGCGCCCTTCGTGGCGCAATATTATACGGCGCACATTCGCAAGTCCAATACCGGTTCCTTCAAACTCTTCCATAGAGTGAAGGCGCTGGAAAACTCCAAACAGCTTTTGCGCATACTGCATGTCAAATCCTACTCCATTGTCGTGTACAAAGAATACAAATTCGTTGTTCTCTTCATGAACACCAATTTCTATCTTAGCGCATTCTCTTGTCTTTGTGAACTTGACGGCATTGCTCAGTAGATTCATCCATACGAGCTTCAGCATTGAACTATCGCATAACACCGATGGTAATTTGCCGATGATCCATTCGATCGTACGATTGGAATTATCCTGACGCAGAGATTCCACAACTTCTCCAAGTATGACATTCATGTCCGAAACTGTTTGACGCATTTCTGCGCGCCCGGTTTTGGAAAATTGCAGTAAGTCGTCAATGAGCATTCCCATTTGATGCACTGAATCTGCAATAGAATTGAGATAATGTTGGCCCTTTTCTGTGAGATCAGCTTTATTTCGTTTTAAAAGCAGATCTACATATCCGCTGGCATGTCTCAAGGGTGCGCGTAAATCGTGGGAAACAGAATAAGAAAACGCTTCGAGTTCTTTGTTCGCTGCTTCAAGTTGGGCAGTGCGTTTGACTACGCGGTCTTCAAGTTCGGCATTCAATTTCCTGATTTCTTCTTCCGCCCGCTTGCGCTCGGTGATGTCAGTAATAGTGCCGACATAACCAACGATTTTATTTTTACTGTTCATTTGCGGAATCGCTTGACCTATCACCCAGGCAATCGTTCCATCTTTACGAACAAACCGATAATCTGATTCAGAAGGTTCCTGCGCCTGTGTTGCCTTATTCCAGCCATTACTTAGTCTTTCCCTATCTTCACTATGAACTGCCGCGAGCCATCCGTTTCCCAATGCTTCCTCTTTTGACAACCCTGACATTTGGCACCATCGCGGGTTCACATATATGGTAAATCCTTCCGTGTCTGTTTGGAAAATTCCGACCGGGGAATTTTCGGCAAGCACTTGAAACCGCTGCTCGCTTTCGCGCAGTGCTTCTTCCATCAGTTTTCGTTCGGTGATATCTAAGAGTGAAGCAATGCTTCTTTTCGTGCCTGGTATAACATCGATGGTAAGCAAGATATTACGGATATTTCCATCTCTTGGGATAAACCTGAACTCATATTGCTTCAATGCAGTTTCTTGCTTCTCCCTCCTTAAGAGATGCTGGGTTCGCATCCGATCAAGATCTTCCTTTACGACAAATTCTGTCCAGCTTTTCTTTTCTTCGATTTCCTGTTTTGAGAATTGAGAAAGTCTTTCAAATTCTGCATTAGCAATGCTAATGATCGTATTTTCTTCGATCAGGACAGTAGCGGTTCCTGTATTTTCAAAAACTGTTCGGTATAATTCTTCACTTTTCTGCAGAGCCTTTTCAACTTGTCTGCGTTCAGTGGTGTCGTTAATAACAGCAATACGCGCCGCACGTCCTTCATAAGAAAATCCATGTGAATGTGGTTCTATTGTCATTTGCGTTCCATCTTTTTTCAGATGATGCCATTCTCCAACATAGGCATGTCCATGCAAAGTCTTAATGAGATCAGCAATAGCTTTCTTTTCAGATTCCGGGTAAAGATCGGTGAGATGAAGCGCTAATGCTTCTTCACGGCTGTAACCGTAATGCGCAATAAAGGCATCATTTACTGCAAGCATGTTGAGACTGTCCAATTCATAAATCAACATGGGTGCGGGATTTTGTTCAAACAAATAACGATAATGAGCTTCGCTTTCCTCAAGGGCTGTTAAAATGACTTCCTGCTTTCTTTGTTCCCCAATAATTACTCGGAATTTGACAATGAGATACATGAAAATTACATAAGCAGTAAACAATGCGATAGTTATCAATAAGAGCTTTATTTTAACACCTGCAAGGGAAGCGAGGATCTCGTCTTCCGGTGTAGCAACGACAATGGACCAGAATGTACTGTCTAAAGAAATAGGCATAAAGACGGCATGCTTAAGAACATTTTCAGCGATTTGATTCCAAATTCTATTATAATGATAAGTCGTAACTCCTTGCTTCCCTTTAAGCATTTCATCAGCCATAGAAATGATTTCAGGAAAATCTTTGTAGAGATCATAAACATTTTTGCCGATGTGTTCGGTAATGGGGGAAGAAATCTCTGTGCCCTTTTCACTCACGACCCAGGCATATCCGCTTTCTCCAATATGGATATATTCTATATATTTTTGTGCGATTTTATCGAACGACAAAAGGAATGCAAGCGTTCCGTTATATGTGCCGTTTTTGAAAACCGGAACATGAACAGCTACTGTCCTAAACCCCTGAACAGCCATGAATACATCGCTGACAACTATCCCATGAGTTTTTATACTCAAGCGAATATGTTCCTGATCTGAAATATCTTTCCCGATTGATTTTATGTCAGGGACTGTGTAGATGATTTTTCCATATGCATCAATTCGCGTAACTCCTTTAATCTCATCGGGAGAAAGGTGCTGGTAGTTCATCATGACTTGCCTGCCTGCAGCATTGAGTTCGATGATTTCCGGAAAACGAGAGAGGAAATTCAACTTTTTGATGGTACTCTTCATATAGTCTTCAATCCCTGCTACAGCCTGCTGTGCAAGGATCGTCTGACGTATATTCATATCCTGAATCATTTGTTCTTTGATATTGGTGTAGACAGCATATAGTGTTACAACAAACAGAAGAAGAACACCGATGGATATGATGATAAGATATTTCCCGAATTTCATTTCGCTATTCCTGTATTGCAAATTGCTTTGTTTTTGTCATAACACCCGTCCCATAAGACGGCAGGCAGGCAAATCCTGACAGCATGAAAAAATTGAGCGATGAGAGAAAAATAATTAGGAAAAGGAAATAAGATGTTACAGGGGTTGAATTATTTTTAAATACATTTTGTGGAAGAACTAACAACAACCATTGGACATTTATCCTCATGTACATACTCTTTTCTCCAATCCCCGATGGTATAGAGAGTCATAACACTTTCGTACAAGAGTAACAAGTCTTTGAGCTAAAATCAAGATGTGAACGCACTATCATTGGAGCCACCTTCTGAGATGCCTTCAAGTGATTACTTCAGTTAAAACTTAAAATAGGAATATGCAATGCATGTGGCATTTTCAATCTCGCTACCTTTCGATATGTCATTACGGACACTTCCAATCACACATTTCCCTCGCTTAGATTTTTTTTGATTGCTTTCTCATACAGATCACCATAGAGTTTCTTCGCACAATCCGGACATATTCCATGCGATAATTTTGCGCTTGAATGGCTCAAAATATACTCTTCAACCTGGCCCCAATATCCTTTATCATCTCTTATTTTTTTGCAACTTGCACAAATCGGAATAAGTCCTTGCAAGGTTTTAATGTTCTCTAAAGCATATTGCAGTTCTTTGATTAATTTCTCCCGCTCCTCTGAGGTTTTCTGTAATGCTTCTTCTGCCTTTTTGCGCTTGGTAATATCTTTGGAAATACCAAAAGTGCCAATAATCTCACCTTCTCTATCTCGCAAAGGCATCTTTGTAGTGGTCACCCATGTCTCGCTTCCATCAGGCCACGTTTCTTTCTCTTCTAACCCTATTAATGGCTGACCTGTTTTCATAATCTTCTGCTCATCTTCAAAAGCTGGTCGAGCATGTTGTTCAGCAAAGAAGTCAAAATCAGTTTTACCTACAGCCTCTGCTGGGTCACCCAATCTAAAACTCGCTGCATGAGACTTATTCATTCTGATAAAACGGCTTTCTTTGTCTTTAAAATAAATATGATCGGGAACATTGTCCATCAACATGTTCATCAGAAATTGTTCCTTTGCCAGCGCCTCTTCCACCAGCTTGCGATCGGTAATATCCAGAAGAGCTGTCCGAATTCCGTTTATTTTTCCTTGTTCATCTCGGAGAATAACATCATCAATAAGAGCTGGAAATGACGTTCCATCCTTACGGACAACGATTCGCTCGGAGTTCTTATTAGGAGGAACATTACCTGCCAATTTCCCAAGAACTCTTTTTCTTGCTTCCTCACTATCAGAGATATCTTTCCACGCTGGCATGCCTATCATTTCTTCCTTTGTGAAACCCAACATCTTTAATTCTGCTCGATTCACAGCACAAATATTTCCAAGTTCATCCACTTCGTGATACCCAAAAGGAGCTTCCTCAAATAATTCTTTGAACTTCTCTTCGTTTCTTCTCAGCGCCTTTTCCGCCTGCTTGCGTTCGGTAATGTCGCGGACGACGGTCACTCTTACCGTGCGCCCATGGTAAGATATAGATTTGCCCCTAAGCTCGCCCACGAAAACAGTGCCATCCTTCCTTAGCCCCATTGCTTCGTAGGGTTTTTCATAGCCCATCAGAAAATTATTGCGGACCAAGTCACGTGATTCAGGCGTAGCTAAGTCTAGAACGTTCATGCCGATGATTTCTGAGAGTTCATAGCCAAATAAATCAATAAAAACCTGATTCGCATCCAGGATTCGACCTTTTTCATGAATAGCAATTCCCTCTAGACTGGCTTGAGCCAGTCGATTGAAACGTTCTTCGCTTTCCCGAAGTGCCTTTTCCACTCGGTTGCGTTCGGTAGCATTACTTTGGAATCGCTCATTTGCCAGCTGCAATTCGGCTGCCTGATGTTCAAGTTGTGCACGCAGTCTGTGTAATTCCACGGTGGACGGTGTTTTCCTGGATGTTACTTTTGGGGCATTGACTTTTTTCTTTGCCAGCTTACCCATAGCCTGACCGGAATGTTTCTTTCTTTCAGCCATAGTTAATTTTTCCTTGTTATTATTATCGAGCCCCTTTATAGCGATACATTCTGCTTTCTAATAAATTGATGATTGAATATGGCATCAGGAGTTTTTCTCCTGATGCTCCTGCAAACCGCTTTGTTTCTGTCAGCATGCCTTCCAAAAAACTAGCAGGCAAGCAAATCCTGACAGTATGAAAAAACCGAGTAATGCAGGAAAAATAATTTGGAGAAGGAAATATGATGTTACAAACGTTGGATTGTTTTTTAGCACATACGGCGGGAAAACTGATAATGATCTGTTAAAACATATTCTCGTGTACATACTCTTTAATATATGCTCTCTTTTGGTGCAGAGAGTCATAACACTCCAGTATATAAGAGTAACGAGTCTTTGAGTAAAAATCAAGGGATGCAGTTTCTTTCAATAGCTTCGCGGACCTGCAGCAAAAAAATCTCCAATAGATATTCAGGCATTGTTGTTTCTGATATTTTTAGAAATATTCAACAATAAATTAAGAAGGGTAAAATGCCGCATTTCTATTTTGCGGCATTCAACCCTAATCAAAAAATTGAGGACTAATCCTTATCATCCAATAAACAATGGTTTGAGATGTCGATTCAGAATATTGCCCGTGACCGATGCACTAACAGAAGCTTCATATTTGTCCAAAGCTGAAGTGAATCGAGTACCCATTTCTGCAGCAATTTTGAATGCGATATGAAGCATCTGGCGCAGATGAATATTAAAGGCAGGGTTTTTTTGATCGTGCTGAAGCGCAGATACAAACTGCTGAGATGTCCAGCTGCTAACTTGTGATGGCTGAGGTAATTTTAAATTATCAATTTCCACCACAGTTGCATAGGGTTTGATAAGTTCATCCATACGAGTATATGCTTGAGCATAAACATCTTTAGCAATCGCTAAACCATCACCGCCGGCTGCCGCTAACCCGATCAATTCTTCAAGCCAAGTCGTTCCTGCTGTTTTAAGATGAATGCCTACTTTATGCTTCTTCAGCACTTGGCGTATATGAGGGTACAGAGAAAATTTATCGCTTCCGGAATGGACACTTAACTTCAAATTCTTTTGAAGATTAAATACATTTACAGCGTGAGCAATAACCAAAACATCTTCTTCAAATTCTTGTGCGAATGCGCTGGGATTACCCACATAATCAATTCCTTTTAAGAACTTGCCGGAAAATTTCGGGGCGATTGTTTGCGCTGGAATTCCTTCCTGCGCGATGGCCGCAAGAATAAAGAACATCTCAACCGGAGTTTGAGGCGTATCTGTTTCATCCATAGATACTTCGACAATAAATTTGTCTTCGCCTTTATTCTTTTTAATGTGCTGATAAGTCTTTGCTGCTTCTTTGACCGCGTAAAGATATTTCGCTCCTATTTTACGAAGCGAATCTTCTGTAACGGTAATATCTCGCTGGACTCCAGGAATATTTAGCTTGCCTTCATACTTTACCAGTGTTTGTTCGAATGCATGGAGATCTGCATCTGCTGGAGCTTTACCAATAAAATCAGCAACATCGAGAGTGAAAAAATCTGCATGCGCCATA
>JBEKLV010000007.1:0-31778 GCA_050008835.1 Bacteroidota bacterium
TAACAAAGAAGGGCTTATATGTCAAGATGGAAATTAAAAATGTATGTAAAGTTGGCATTTTTTTCTTTCTCATTGCTCCAAACTGCGATCATTCCAGGATGTTCCTCGACAAAAGAATTGAACAGCGAATTGCTAAGCGGGACATATGTTGTCGATGGCCGTGCCGATAAATGGAATGGAAAGAAAATGCTTGATTTAAAAGACGCAGGATTATTAGTCGGCATTCAAAATGATGTGAGCAATATATATGTTTGCTTTATGTCCACCGATAGAGCAACAGCACGTCTGATGAATGCAGCGGGATTGATTGTTTGGATCGAACCTGAACACGGGAAGAAATTTGGAATTCATTACCCTCTCCAAATAGGCAAGCCTTCAGTTGCAGAAGGGTCAGTCTCCTCTGGTTATCGTACGGAGATGGAGGTATTGGGACCTGAAAAAGATGCGATAACCCAGAGCTCAACATTGACATCTGAAAGTGATTATGGCATCACCGCTGCGTTTCGTGACTCGTCAGGGCTTACTACTCTTGAATTAAAAATTCCGCGCAAAGCAAAGCAAGAGCCCTATGGAGCTGGAATTGATAACACCTTGAGTATGAATATCGAATCTGGGAAGATCGAAAAACCTTCTGGCAGTAAACATCAAAGTGGGAGTATGGGTGGTGGTGGAAGACGAAGGCACGGCAGCACGCCTAACGGTGAAACGCCGCCAGAAGGTGGTAGTATACCCGGTAATGAAGGGACACAAGGGAATGGTTACTCCAGTAGCGGACGAGGGAATTATGGAGGACGTAGTAGCAGTGAACAAGGAGCCCCACATGAGCCAATTTCTCTCAGTCTTCGTGTCCACCTTGCGCAGTAGAAATTACACGTTGAACATCATCTTCGATCATCGAATACAGTTGTCACATCTCGCTGGCCCGTTATGCAGACGGATATGAATCCTTCCACATTCCGTATTTTCATATTTCAGAAACAATGTTTCGATCGCTTCGTTTACTAAGTGTGCTTTCAAAAATGATTTTCTATTCTAATCGATTCGAACTTTCGCTAAAAAGGAGTTTTCTAGGTAAAAGACAATGATCTATCGAATGAAATTATATCTGCTGCTGTTTTTTCCTGTCTTAAGCATGGTACACGCTGTGGCGCAGGAATCCAATATTTATGGAATCATACGCTTTCCCGATGGCACACCTTCGAGCGGCAATCCCGTTTGGCTTTACAGTCTCCCTGATACAACACATTTTTTTGTGCAGCCGACCGATGCACGTGGGGGGTTTCGCTTCCACGGTACTTGGAAAGGAATGTATCGCTTCGAAGCAATTACAATTGGCTATAAAAAAATCACTCGTATTATTCGAGCAGTTGGAACGGATATTGACCTTGGCACTATAAATATGACCGAAACAACGATTCACCTCAATGCCGTTACGATCGAGGGAAGAGTTCCACTTGCGGCTCAAAATGGTGACACAACGGAATTCAACGCTAATGCATTTAAAACGCATCCAGATGCGACAATCGAGGAACTGGTTACCAAGATGCCTGGCATTACGGTCGATAATACGGGAACCGTGCAAACGAATGGTGAAACCGTTCAGAGAGTTTTGATCGATGGAAAACCGTTTTTCGGAGACGATCCAACACTCGCAATTCGCAATCTCCCAGCGGAGATCGTCGAAAAGATACAGGTGTTCGATCAAATGAGTGACCAAGCACAATTCACAGGATTCGACGACGGACAATATATCAAAACAATGAACGTAATTACACGAACGCGCACGGCGCAATCCGATTTTGGAAAATTTGCTGCAGGGTACGGCGACGACGAACGATATGAATCGAGTGGCAGTTTCAATATTTTCAATGGTAATCAACGGTTCACAATTCTTGCTTCATCAAATAATACGAACACGCAGGCGTTTTCTATGCAGGATCTATTCGGCGTAATGTCTGGTACCGGTCAGTCACGCAATTATGGCATGGGAGGAGGCAGAAGAGGATCTAGGAACGCCAGCGGTACTGCTCCGCGCGCAGGCATCTTCACTCCAGGCAGTTCAGCGCGAACGGGAGCATCGATCATCGGTATGCAACAGGGCATCAATACGACTAGTTTCCTCGGCGGAAATTATTCAGATTCGATCTCGCATGGCATGTTTCTTCAGATGAATTATTTTTATAACGAGGCCAAGAATCAAAATAATCAAGATATTAACCGTCAATATCTATATTCCAGCGACTCAAGTTCTTTATACGATCAGCAATCGAACATAAATGGGATAAATTATAATCACAGATTCAGCGCCCGATGGGATTATGAAATCGATAAAGCAAACAGTATTATATTTACTCCGCAGTTTGCGTATCAGAACAATCATTCTTCGAATTCTCAAATTGACACAAACAGTCTTGCGGACGGGACTCCCGTTTCGCAGACACAGACGCAAAACCAAACGATAACAACCGGCAATAATCTTGCAGGCCACCTGACCTTGCGGCATAAATTCGATACGCCGGGACGAACGATCTCTCTTGATATCGGATTTGGTGAAAGTTACAAGAAAAGTTCGACTAATCTTAATGCATTGAGCAGTACCGTATCAGGAACACCAGACTCGATTGCCCCAATCATTCAATATTCAGATGGCACAGCTAGTAATATCTCGCTTGCGCCAAGCCTCATCTATACAGAACCGATCGGCGGCAGTCATCTTTTAGAAATCAACTATCAGCCCACCTATTCCCATGGAACGGCGGACACACGCACGTACAAATACGATACGTTGACTCAGCAATATTCTAATTTTCAACCTTCCCTTTCCAACACCTACGGAACACGATATTGGACTCAAGCCGGAGGCTTCGGTTATCGCTATAGTGACTCGACCATGAATTTTAACATGCACATCGAAGGTCAGCAAGCTTATCTTTTCAATGAACAGACTTTTCCGTACTCGACATCCACCAGGAAAATATTTACAAGCATTCTGCCCAATGCAATGTTCAATTGGAAGTTGCCCAACCATGAAAACATTCGAGTCTATTATCAGACATCGACCCGTGCGCCTGCAGTGACGCAACTACAGGATGTTGTGAATAATTCAAATCCACTGCTCCTTACTGCCGGGAACTCAAATTTGAAGCAGTCAAATACACAAACCCTGCTCTCCCGTTTTTCTATGACGACACCTGAAGAGGGACGAAGCTTTTTCTTTCTGCTCTCTGCAACATTTACAAATGATTATATCGGCAACGAAGTATTTGCGCCGAGTCGGGACACTGTCATCGATGGAGCGAAAGTATCCCCTGGCACACAACTCACGATACCCCAAAACTTCGACGGATACTGGTCGGTACGTTCGTTCACGACATACGGATTTCCTATCGATCTTATAAAAACCAATGTCAACCTGAGTGGTGGTATCAGCTATACGCAGACTCCCGGCGCCGTCAACTATGCAACGAATATCGCCCATGCGCTCACTTCTACGGGGGGATGCGTTCTCGGCAGCAACATCAGTCCGAATTTAGATTTTACACTCAGTTATCTTGGAAATTATTCGGTCAGTCGAAATACCCTTCAGTCTGGCCTAAATTCTGATTATTATTCCCATACAGCAAGTCTGAGATTCAACTGGATATTTTTAGACGGCGTGGTATTTCATGATGAAATTACTAATGTGTTGAACAATGGTCAAAGTAACGGGTACAACCAAAATTCTATTCTCTGGAATATGAGCCTTGCAAAAAAGCTTTTCGCTAAACAAGCCGGAGAAATCAAATTAACTGTTGCCGATCTCCTCGGACAAAATAAAAGCCTTTCGAGGACGATTGCAAGTTCTTACATCGAAGACGATCGCAATGAAGTCCTGACGAGGTATTTTATACTCACGTTCACTTATACGGTACGTTGAAAAGAAAACGAAACCGTTTGTTTTCTTACGTCCATTTCATGCTTACATTTACATACATTTTTAGATTATCCATTCAATAAATAATTATTTGTACCTTATTTGTATATAGGGAACGATATGATAAAATTCCAAAGAACTACGATCGAATAATATTCCTGAACAAGAAAGGGGGATATGATGATTCGGAAAAGGGGGAAAAAATCTCAGGCAGCTTCTATACCTGAAAGTCATGGTTCTGAACAGAAACTGTTACCGATCAAACTGCCGAAGCCCACGCATGGTCGTGATTCATCAATGTTCAAGGCATTACAGCAAAGAAAAACTATCCGTGAGATAAGTGATAAAAAACTTTCTTTGCAGGTTCTTTCAAATCTCCTCTGGGCGGCATATGGTGTAAATCGTAAAATAGGCCCATTTGGAATTCCTGGGAGAACCGCAGCGTCGGCAAGTAACTCGCAGGAAATTGATCTTTATATTGCTATGCAAGAAGGAATTTATATATATAATGCGTTTCATCATAGTCTGATTCCAGTTGTTGTTGGTGACTTGCGTGCACTGGCAATTAGTCCTGGTCAAGCTAATTTTGTAGCGAAGGCTCCAGTTCAACTAATTTATATTGTCGATGTTCATAAACTTTCTAAAACATCCGGTTATCAAGAACCCGGATTGCAAGATCCTGAAATTCAAAAATCATATTATTATGTCGATACAGGCCTCATTGCGGGCAATGTATATTTGTTTGCTGCTTCTCAAGGTTTGGCATCATGGTTTCATAATTGCAATAAATCCAGCCTTACAGAAAAATTAGGATTGCGTAGTGACCAGCGAGTACTTTTTGGTCAAACCGTTGGATATCCTGTTAAATAATAATAGTGGAGATTTCGAATGGAGATTTCAGGAAATATCGTACTAATTACGGGTGGGGCGACAGGTATAGGTTATGCAATGGCCGAAGCTTTCCTGGAAGCAAAGAATCAAGTCATCATTTGCGGTCGCAGGGAAGAAAGACTTCTTGAAGCTCAAAAAAAACATCCGGAGGTTTACGTCAGACTATGTGACGTATCTGATGAAGTGGATCGAAGAGAACTCGTGAAATGGATAACTGCCCACTTTAGCAATTTGAACATTCTAATTAACAATGCTGGTGTGCAAAGAGATATTGATTTCACTAAAGGTATTACTGAATTTCTTGCTGGAGAAAGTGAAATCAAAATCAATTTAGAAGCGCCGATAGTTTTATCCGGACTGTTTATTCCATATTTAACCGGAAAGAAAAGAGCTGCCATCATCAATGTTTCATCAGGATTAGGTTTTGTACCTGCAGCTCGAATGCCTGTATATAGTGCGACTAAAGCCGGATTGCATGCTTTTTCTATTGCGCTCAGGCATCAACTTTTAAAGCTCGGGATCAAAGTATTTGAAGTTGTTCCACCCGCAGTCGATACAGAATTAAATCCAGATGGAAGAGCCAAAAGAGGTAGCTTTAAAGCAAATTTGACGCCTGAAGAATTTGTGGTATCTGTGATGAAATGCCTCAAGGATGATGTATTCGAAATAGGTTATGGAATGACGGAAAAATCAATCAAAGCTTCCAGAGAAGAGTTAGACAAAAGCTTTCAACAGATGAATAGTAGATGGTAAATCTGCATAGCGAATTTTAGCATCCAACTAAAACAATTGATTCCACAGAGTAGTCACTTCGACCGTCCGACTGGTTCACGTGGACAAGCTAAGCGAAGGTTTTTATCAAAAGTGAATTCTTTCTGGTAAGTTTTTACAGCCGATAAGAGTTGTTCATCTAAAACTCAGAGAGGGAGTTCCGTTCTAACCTCTCCTTATTGTTATTCTAAAGCGGTAAACCTGCACCTTGCTATTCATTAAGAGGTTTGTTACTTTAACATCTATAGTGTTGTAACTCATACACCAATGATAGGGATTGGAAGTAAGAGTATGGACACAAAAGCAAGTTTCATTGGACAGATGTCCGATTCCATTTCACGCCTGATTTTTGCTAAGAATTTTTATAACCTTCGTCATGCAATCCCGAAAATAGTTGTTGGCATAACTTATCAGGAGAAGGGGCCTATTCCATCGCCATCCTCCTTTAGGAACACCTGCATGCCATGAAACCGACCTCAAATGAGAAAAGCTAACAAAACCAAGACACCAACGAGAAAGCACAGTCTATAAGTTATGAACTCTGTTAATAGGTAGCTCAAGGCATCACCGAGCGCAAAGAGATAGAAAATGGCTCAGAAAAAAACCGTAACAAGATCTCAGGAATACGCGGAGAGCATCATCAACACTGTGCGTGAACCTTTAATTTCTTTGGATCAAGATTTAAGGGTAGTCTCCGTCAGTCGTTCCTTCTATGACGTTTTCAAGGTAAAGCCTGAAGAGACGGTGGGGCAGCTTATTTACGACTTGGGCAATAAACAGTGGGATATCCCCAAGTTACGGGAACTACTGGAAGACATCCTGCCCAAAAAAACGACCTTTGATGACTATGAGGTGGAACACAATTTTGCTACTATTGGCAGGCGCATAATGCTTTTGAATGCCCGGCAAATTCAAAGAGTGTTGGGCAAAGAACGGATTATACTATTGGCCATCGAGGACATCACCGAGCGCAGGGAGATAGAAGCCGGCCTAGAAAAAGCCCATGAAGAGTCAAAGGAGTTAGCCGTCGAGTTAAAACGCGCCGCTCAAGTAAAATCTGAATTTTTGGCCAACATGTCGCATGAGCTCAGGACCCCGCTTAACTCCATTAATGGTTTCTCTGAGGTATTACATGACGAGACTTTCGGACCGCTTAATGAGAAGCAGAAGAAATACGTTAATAATGTTTTAACCAGCGGAAAGCACCTTCTCTTACTGATAAATCAGATACTTGATATGGCAAAAGTTGAAGCCGGAAAAATGAAGCTGGCATTATCCAGCTTACCCATGAAAAGCCTATTAAATGATATTTCAATGTTGGTAGCGGATATGGTCAGTAAAAAGAAGATTGAAATGTTGCTTGAAATAGCCGAAGATCTGCCGAATATTGAGGCAGATGAGCTCAAGGTAAAAGAGATAATTTATAACCTGCTTTCAAACGCAGTTAAATTTACCCCCGAGAGTGGTAAAATTGGCATGTGGGCGAAGAAAGCCGATCCCGAGATAGAAGTAGTGGTCTGGGATACAGGGGTCGGCATCGCACCTGAAAACATGGAAAAAATATTTGAAGGTTTTTTCCGTGTCGACACTCCATATTCTCGGGTAACTGAGGGGACCGGACTCGGTTTGCCGCTCTCTAAAAAGCTGGTTGAGCTGCACGGTGGGAAGCTTTCTGTAGAATCAGAGGGGCTAAATAAAGGCACCTCGGTCCGGTTTACATTGCCTATTATATCCAGAAGGGTGGTGTGAGATGAGGAAGAAAGCATTAGTTGTCGATGATAATGGAAACAATCTGATGCTGGAAAAAGACCTTTTAGAGGTCGCTGGCTTTGAAGTATTTGAAGCTGAAAATGCTGCCGGAGGAATTGCCGTTGCCAGGAAAGAAAAACCGGATATTATAATTATGGATGTGCGGCTTCCCGATATGCGCGGTACTGAAGCCGCTAGGATATTGCGTCAAGACAAAGAGACAAGCGATATTCCCATTGTTTTTGTGACTGCCTCGGTTTTGGCAGAAGGCAGAGAAGAGATAAAAGATATAACTAACAGCGGATTTATTGGCAAGCCGATAAATACGCGCACATTTGCGAAAGAAATTAGTCAATTTATTAAGTGAGTTTTCTAATATATTGAAAAGTAAAATTTGAAAGAGATAGAGGATGAAAGACAAACCAGTAATCTTAATTGTTGATGACCAGCCCCAAAACATTGAACTTTTCGAAGCATATCTTGTTCCGCACGGTTATGAAATTGTCAAGGCGGCAAACGGTGAAGAAGCGCTGGGGAAACTTTCTGGTAAACAAATCGATCTGATTCTGCTGGACGTAATGATGCCCGGCATGGATGGTTTTGAAGTTACCCGCAGGGTCAGGCAAGATAATACACATCGACTGCTTCCGATAATTTTGATTACCATATTGCGGGAAACGGAAGATCGGGTCAAGGGAATTGAAGCCGGTTGTGATGAATTTATTTCATATCCTGTTGATAAGATGGAGCTTTTAGCCCGGGTCAGGTCCCTGCTAAAGGTCAAGGCCTACAACGACTTGATGAGTAATTACCGGAAAGAGTTGGAGTCCGAGGTAACCAGAAGTACCGAGGAATTAAAGCATGCCTTGGAGAACCTGCAACTGGACATTACCGAGCGCAAGCAGGCGGAGGAGGAGCTAAAGAAGTCAGAAGGTAAGTTCAGAACTATTTTCGACAACACTAGCGACGGGATGTTTCTTATTGATCTGAATGCTCGAAAGTTCTTTATATGTAATGCTATGTGTGTGAAAATGCTGGGTTATACCCAAGAGGAATTTTCGACTTTGGATATCACCGATATACATCCCAATGAGGACATGTCTTTTATAAACGAGCAGATTGGGAAGTTTAGCAGAGGAGAAGAGGGTCTTCGCAGTGACATTAGATTCAAACGAAAAGATAAAAGTATTTTTGCGGCAGATCTCCGCCCTGCCATTTTAACTATTACCGAGAAAAAATATTTACTCATTAACTTTACTGACATCACTGAACGCAAGCAGGCTGAGAAGCAGATCGCCCTTCTTGCTCATACACTGAAAAGTGTCGCAGAGTGTGTGAGTATCACGGACTTGAATGATATTGTCCTCTTTGTCAACATCGCATTTTTGAAAACGTATGGTTATAGTGAACACGAAATTCTGGGAAAAAACATCAATGTAGTGCGGTCACTAAACAATCCTCCTGAAGCTACTCGTGGTATTCTCGCAACGACATTGGCTGGAGGATGGAGTGGCGAACTGATGAATCGGACGAAGGATGGCCGCGACTTCCCGGTTTCGCTCTCGACATCCTTTGTTCGAGATGAGCAAGGACAAGATATCGCGCTCGTCGGTATTGCCACTGACATCACCGAGCGCAAGCGGGCTGAGGAAACACTGTCCAAGAGTGAAGAAAAATACCGCGTCATTTTCGAGAACGTGCAAGATGTGTACTATGAGGTATCGATTGACGGAACGATCCTCGAAATCAGTCATTCCATCGAGATCATGTCGAAAGGACAATATCATCGCGATGATCTCATCGGGAAGTCAATGTACGATTTCTATTCTATTACAGGCGGTCGACAAGCTCTCCTCGAATTATTGCAGGAACAAAGCATTGTTACAGATTATGAGGTCATTCTTAAGAATCGCGATGGTTCACAAGTGCCGTGTTCCATTTCTGCAAAAATACAATTCGATGCCCACAGTGCGCCGTTGAAGATTATCGGCAGTATGCGCGACATTACTTTTCGCAAGCGGGCGGAAGAAGCGTTACAGGAAAGTGAGGTACGTTTTCGTTCACTTTATGAAAATGCTACAATCGGTCTGTACAGAACAACTCCCAATGGAAAAATACTGTTGGCAAATCCAGCATTAGTAAAAATGCTCGGCTATATATCTTTTGAAAAACTTGCTGAAAGAAACCTTGAAAAAGATGGTTTCGAATCATTCTCTCAACGCAAAGAATTTCTTGAAAAGATCGAAAAAGATGGTGAGGTAAATGGTTATGAGTCAAAATGGACTTGTCAAGATGGCACTGCCATCTTCGTGCTGGAAAGCGCTCGAGCAATTCGCGATTCTAAAGGTAAAACTCTCTACTACGATGGAACTGTGGAAGACATCACAAAGCGTAAACTGTTAGAAGAACAGATGCGTCAAATGCAGAAGTTAGAGGGATTAGGAACGCTTGCCGGAGGGATCGCGCATGATTTTAACAATATTCTTGGAATTATATTGGGATACAGCACAAGCATCAAGAGATTTAAGGACGATCCAAAGAAATTGGATAGTGCTATTAAAACTATCACGAAAGCCGTGGATCGTGGCAAAACACTTGTTCAATCGATCTTGACATTTGCAAGAAAAACGGAAATAGCATTTGGAGCGGTGAATGTAAATGACGTTGTTATGGAAATTATGACAATGATACTTGAAACATTCCCCAAAACTCTTACCTATTCTCAGAATTTCGATAAAGCAGTTCCTTACATAAATGCCGATCGCTCGCAGTTACATCAAGCACTTCTTAACCTTTGTGTGAACGCACGCGATGCAATGCCGCAGGGCGGCGTTCTTACCATCAATACGCGGATGGTATCTGTCGCAAGTCTGCGCAATCAGAATCCAGATGCTACTGCGAGCAGTTATGTCTGCATTGAAGTTAGTGATACAGGTGAAGGAATGAGCGAAGAGATTCGAAAGCGTATTTTTGAACCATTTTTCACAACAAAGGAAATAGGAAAAGGAACCGGATTGGGATTGTCAGTAGTGTTTGGAGTGGTACAATCTCATAAAGGGTTTATTGATGTGGACAGTGAACTTGGAAAAGGAGCAACCTTCCGCTTGTATCTGCCTGTGTCACAAGTGGCAAAGCCGATCGTTGAAGAAGCAGAGGAAACATTAGAAGAAATTCCAGGTGGAACAGAGACATTGTTGGTTGTCGAGGATGAAGAGATGCTTTTAATGCCTCTTCAGATCGTACTTGTCGAAAAGGGATACAAAATTCTTTCAGCTCAAGATGGATTTACGGCTTTGAAAATCTATAAAGAGAAGAAGAACGAGATTGCTCTTGTACTTACCGATCTTGGATTGCCGAATATATCCGGATTTGAGGTGTGCCACAAGATTAAAAAAATCAATCCGAATCAGCATATTATTTTGGCGTCAGGGTATATTGATCCAAATATGAAATCGGAATTGCTGAAAGTGAGTATACAACATTTTCTCTACAAACCGTACGATTTCAAAATAGTTCTGAAAATGGTAAGAGAAGTGCTGGATGAAAAATGAAAGATGCAATATTTGGAGAGGCTGGAAGCCTGATAATGGAACACGCATAGCGTGTTTCTATTTTATCAATTTCCGAAGTAGCATTGAAATAAAGGAATTTTATTTCCTTTAAAGGCAATCAGTAAATTACAAATCCAAAATAGCCCACTACCTGTCTACGGTTGGATTTCATTACTCTCCAATCTTTTGTATTTTACTTCTACAATTGTATTTCAGAGGTTAAAAATAAAATAAATTGGGAATTATCTGTAAAAAGCCAAAGGATAATTTACCGATATCAGAAAGAAAACAACGCCCCTGTAGCTCAGATGGATAGAGCAACGGTTTCCTAAACCGTTGGTCGGAGGTTCGACTCTTCTCGGGGGTACTAAAATCCTTCCTTTCGTTCGATTTTCAACACTCGAACACCCACACTTTTTTTCTTAGAATGCCTAATAGTGCCAAGTTTAGTGCCTAGTGATTTTTGATACTCACTTCACGAAAGTGAGTGACTGATGTTCTTTTCTAAAGTTGGTAACGTCTATTTATCTCTTCTTCTCGGATGAATCTGGAGCAAGACACAAGGTTTCAACCAAGCGCCGGAAAAAATCTGATGCATTTGCATTCCTTCAACAATTCAAGCGAAATTAATTCGAGAAACGTAAGAAGTTAAAAACGATTTCTTTCTCTGATTTCATAGAGCAGTTCAAGGTATATTCTTCAGGTGCCCATTCGTTAAAAACACAAAAGACAAATCTTTCTGCATTCAAAGAGTTTGAAAGAATTGAGGGGAATAAGCCCCTGCATTCTATTGGCATTCGAAAAAGCAGTACAGTGGAACTAAATTGAAGAAAATCCTTTCCGGAAAGTATCTAAGCCAAAGGGAAGGGAGATCATTCCGGCATTCTTTATTGAATCAGATTCCCGGCTTTTACTTTCGGTCATTGAAGATAGGGACTTCAAGGAATTATGCATCACTGCACTTCTTTCCGGCCTCAGATTAGGTGAATTGCTTGCCCTTCACTGGAATGATATTGATTTCACATCTAAGGTAATTCTGGTGAAGAATCGCGAAACATTTACTACAAAGACACGAAAAAAACCGGATCGTTCCGATGAGTGAGGAGTTATTTCGGCTACTGAAAGAGAGGAAGGAGAGAGTCCGATTTGAATGTGAAATTATGTTCCATAATATATATGGAGGGAAGCTTCGGGAAACTACTACCTCGCACTATTTCAAACGGCATGTATTGAAAGCCAGAATCAATAAAAAACTACTGTTCCCTTTTTAACGATTCAATACCCTGGATGATTCTCGTATTATAAATTCCGTATCAAGAATGACCTTTTCATTAGGTAACAGTGTCGAAGACTCTATATTCCTCATTAAAATCTCTGCAGCTCGATAACCGATCTCATGCTGAGGAGCCCGAATGGTGGTCAGCGGGATGGGATAAATCTTGGCATAATAAATATCATCATTGCCGATGATAGAAATTTCTTCCGGCACCTTGATGTTCAATTCCTTCAAACCAGTCATGACTGCAAGTGCTTGCTGGTCATTAAAGCAAACGATCGCTGTCGGGAAGTTTTCACGATTTCTGTTCTTAAAGTACTCGATCGTTTTCGAATAACTTTCTTCATAAAGCGATCCAACTGAGACAATCATGTCTTCACTGAACACTAGAGTGCTTTCACTGAATGCATGGCGAAATCCTTCAATGCGCTCTTGTGTATGCGAGGACTTTGGAGGGCCGGCAAAGTGCACGATTTTTTTATGGCCGCTTTCAATGAGATACATGACCGCTTTTTTTATAGCTCTACGATTATCGATCGTTACTACATTGGCTTGTATGCCCTTAACATCTTCCAGTAGGACAAAAGGATAGTTGATCATCTTCAGTTTGAACAAGTGTTCAATTTCCGCTGTTCCTTCAACAATAGGAGCAATAATAGCTCCTTTGATATCTTTTGCCGAGAAAAGATGTGAAAATCTTTTCTCTGATGTGTGATCATTTTCAGAACTCGTCACAATGACTGAATACCCTTTCGTTTTGGCAAAATCATGTATTCCGGTCGCGATGGATGTATAGAAGGGATAGTTGAGATCTTTAATAATAATACCGATGCATTTATCCTGATTTTCATTTTTAAGATTCCTTGCAACACCCTTCGGACGAAAGTTTAGTTCTTTCATCAATTCCAAAATATGATCACGTGTGACTGGCCTGACCGTATTCTTTGCATTGATGACTGCAGAAACAGTTCCTTTGGAAACGTTTGCTTTCTTAGCAACATCGTCAATAGTAATTTTTTTCATAAGACCTTTCTTAGAAATTGAATCGGTAAAATATTAGTAATAAATGATTAAAAATGAAAGTATTTAGTAAAATCAATTGAACATAATAAATTCAGAAATAGATTTTTCACTCAAGGAACATCGAGAATTGATGCTATTTAGTGAGATATTTTTAATGTTTTTGGTTAAAGTTTATTTTGCTTGCTTTTTTTATATAACATAGCTAATATTGAAACGGTTCAATTGTTTTATAATTAGCTCTATAGTTTTGACATTCTATAGCAATTTTTTATCGAAGTTAAGGATTCGAAATGCCCTCCATAAAAAATTATATTGACCCTATCTTAAAGAATAAATTTTATCCAAAGAATTCGCTGTATTTCATATATCTCCTAAGTTTTCTTGGGCTATTTATCGCTGGGAAAATGCAAGCTCAAGAGCAAACAACATATATTAAGTTTGAGAAACAAAACGATAATTTTTCCTTGTCTTCTGCTGAAAGTGTTGCGCCTATTATAATTAGTTTAAAAGATTTTCCAGGGGTCGGTCGGGCTGCAAGGCATTTGCAAAGTGATATCAATCAGGTTACATCAAAGAAACCGGCGTTAAGTCTCGACTCCGTACCACGAGTAAAGGAGGTAGTATTAATAGGCACATTAGGTAAAAACGAGATTATCGATAGATTGATAAGAGAAAAGAAACTAAATGTTTGTGATATAGCGGGAAAATGGGAAACCTCTCTTATTCAAGTTGTGGAAAATCCATTCCCATATGTTAATCGGGCACTTGTCATTGCCGGTAGTGATAAACGGGGAACAATTTATGGAATATATGATCTTTCGAAAAAGATCGGTGTCTCACCTTGGTATTGGTGGGCAGATGTACCGGTTCAAAAGCATAATGAAATTTATGTTTTGCCGGGAAAATATATTCAAGAAGAACCCAAGGTGAAATATCGCGGTATTTTTATCAATGATGAAGCGCCGGCGTTATCAGGTTGGGCATTTGAGAAATTCGGAGGATTCAACAGCAAATTTTATGAAAAGGTGTACGAACTCATCCTTCGGTTGCGGGGTAATTATCTCTGGCCGGCTATGTGGGGCAAATCGCTATTTGCTGATGATACGTTAAGCCATGCTCTAGCGGATGAATGTGGTGTGGTGATTGGGACGTCCCATCATGAACCGATGATGCGATCCCATGTGGAATGGGGTAAAGGACCTGGAACATGGGATTATCAAAAGAACGAAGATACCCTAAAAGAGTTTTGGCGCAAAGGCATCCAACGAATGGGTACAAAGGAAAGCATTATCACCATTGGTATGCGCGGTGATGGCGATGAACCGATGAGCGAAGGTGCGAATATTTCCTTGCTCGAGAAGATCGTCCAAGATCAACGCCGAATTATCGGAGAAGTAACTGGAAAAGACGTCACGTCCATTCCACAACTATGGGCACTATATAAGGAGGTTCAGGAATATTATGACAAAGGCATGCGCGTTCCGGACGATGTGACGCTTTTACTTTGCGATGATAATTGGGGGAATATTCGAAAACTTCCAAAGCTCGGTGAGAAGCCAAGGAAAGGCGGATACGGTATTTACTACCATTATGATTATGTTGGAGATCCAAGAAATTATAAATGGCTGAACACGAATCAAATTTCGCGTGTGTGGGAGCAGATGCATCTGGCATACGTGTATGGCGCACGGCAGATCTGGATAGTAAACGTTGGTGATATCAAGCCCATGGAATTCCCAATTGAATTTTTCTTGGATTATGCCTGGAACCCTGAGGCAATCAATGCAATTGATCTTCCTGAGTATACGCACCGATGGGCGGTCGAACAGTTTGGAGAACGACATGCCGAGGACATTGTTGAGATCCTGACATCGTATACAAAATTCAATTCACGTCGTAAACCAGAACTTCTTGCTCCATCTACATATAGTTTGGTTAATTATCGTGAAGCAGAAACTATTGTAGCGGAATATAACGCTCTAGCACAAAAGGCTCAATCAATTTATGAGGCTCTTCCACAAGAATCCAAAGACGCATATTACCAACTTGTTCTGCACCCAGTAATTGCTTGTGCTAATTTGAATGATCTTTATGTAACGGTTGGTGAAAACCAATTGTATGCACAACAAGGTCGTACAATGACCAACGATCTTGCAGATAAAGCGAAGCAGTTATTCTATAAAGATTCCGTTATCTCCTATTCATATAATAGAGTAATAGCGGGGGGCAAGTGGAATCATATGATGGATCAGACCCATATTGGATATACCTATTGGCAGCAGCCCGAATATAATTCTATGCCAGCAGTGAAAAGGATTGAGGTTGCTTCTGATTCTGTAGTGGGAGTTGCAATTGAGGGGTCTGAAAGCTGGTGGCCGAATGAAAAACGGAAAGCTGAATTGCCGGAATTTGATAGGTATAATCAACAATCGTATTATATAGAAATCTACAACCGTGGACACGCTCCCTTTAAGTACAAAGCCCGTCCTTCAAAAAGTTGGCTTAAACTAAGTTCAACTAAAGGGATGATAAAGACGCAAGAACGGATTGTTGTTAGCATTGATTGGAAGAAGGCTCCGACAGGAAAATATCATATTCCCATAAATATTACTGGTCCTAATAAAATACATGTTCGGGTAAATGCTATTATCAACAATCCCCTCTCCCCAAAATCTGCAGAGCTCAACGGCTTTATTGAAAGTAACGGTTATATTTCGATAGAAGCTGAGGATTATTCTAAAGCTGTCGGATCGAAGCAAGTTCAATGGCTGCGAATTCCGGATCTCGGTCGTACGAAATCAGCGTTAACAGCTGTTCCGGTAACTGATTCTGTCACTTCTCCTTCAGGATCGACGCCTCATTTGGAATATCGAACGCACTTTTTTACTTCCGGTATGATAAAAGTAAAGGCGTACTTATCACCGACATTGAATTTCCATAATACACAAGGTCTGCGGTATGCTGTTTCGTTCGATGATGAACCACCGCAAATAATCAATATGCATACCCGGAATGGAAACCAGGTATGGGAAGAATGGGTGGCAAGCAATATCAATATTTGCGAATCAGACCATACAATAAAAAAGCCGGGAGTTCATACGTTGAAGTACTGGCTGGTGGATGCAGGCGTAGTGGTTCAGAAATTTGTTATTGAAACTGGAAAAGTGAAACCAAGTTATCTTGGTCCGCCGGAAAGCTTCTATGCTTTCAAGAGAATGGAAAAAGGTAAGTAAAAATGAAAAGGATAACTGGCCCGGGCGATTTGGAGTCTATTAACAGCCTCCTGTTTAATTTTCGCTCAAGGCAAACCCAAATATACAAATCCGATTCTGGATGGATTTTATCCGTTTGCGGATCCAAAAGTGCATAAGTTCGCTAAAATTAAATGAGATAAGGAACGATATGCAACACCAATATAAAAATAGCTTTAGCTGGAAAGCACGTTGGGGAATGTTTGTAATAGTCTTTGTGATAACATTATTTCAACAAATATTTGCTCAGCCATTGGTAACTGGTCGCACAAAGTTTCTAGGGTGTGCTACAAGCAGTGCTATTTGGTTGGGTCCTGATTCGTGCTGGAATCAAATAACACCGAATAATGATGGCAAGTGGGGATCACTAACCTTTATGCGCGGAGTTTATGATTGGAGATCTCTTGATACGATCTATAATTATGCGATTCAACAAGGATTACAATATAAACATCATAATCTTGTTTGGGGTAATCAACAACCAAATTGGATTTCAACACTTGATTCTGCCGACCAAAGAATGGAAGTGGAAAAATGGATTCGGCTCGTTGGACAGCGGTATCCAAAGATGACATTCGTTGATGTTGTTAATGAACCTTTGCTTAATCTAAAATACCATAATGCGCCCCCATATAAGAATGCACTTGGTGGAGATGGAGCAACAGGATGGGATTGGGTCATCACAGCATTTACGTGGGCAAGACAATATTGCTCTATAGGTGTAAAACTACTCTTGAACGAATTTAACGTTTTGCATGATGCCAATGCTACAAACAGGTACATTCAGCTTATTGATACATTGAAGAATAGAGGGTTAATCGATGGCATCGGAGTGCAGGGACATTATTTTGAACTTCGGAGTCAAGTCTCCACTGGCGGATATGTTTATGATATAGATACGTTAAAAGCCAATCTTGACCGATTAACAGCCACTGGATTACCGATTTATATTTCGGAGTTTGATATAGAAGAGCCGGATGAAGCTACTCAGCTTGCGCAATACCAGATATATTTTCCTCTTTTTTGGAATCATCCTGGGGTAAAAGGGATAACATTGTGGGGTTATATCCAGAATGATGTATGGGATCAGCACCCCAACACTTATATATTTAATGCAGATGGGACTGCACGCTTGGCGGCAAAGTGGCTTCGTGAATATGTATCAAATAGTAATTATCGTTCCCATTAATCCGGAAATTGGAACGAAGTTGCTTCGTAGAAACGATTGGACGGATCAACATAGGTTGATTCGGCGCTGCATGCTCTAAATTTATAGTTGATGATCCAATTTGAAATATGGTCCATTTCGTTGAAAAGAATAAAAATATGAAAATAACATTCTTCCAATTCGCAACAAAATATATTCACGCAATCCAATAATTTGATATTCACTTACTAACCAACAACATCATGAAAAATACATCATTATTACGTTTCAGAGCCCACCAGACAGAGAAGGTTATAAAACCAGGAAATGGTTTTGAGCATATGAGGTGGCATAAACTATTTCGTATTGTCGCTATACTTTTATGTATAGTTCTTGGTTCACTAGCAGTGACAGCACAGCCCTCCGGTGGGCCCTATGGCCCGATTCGACAAACCTATGATCTGCCCAAAGGACCCGGTAAAATATTTTATGTATCACCTGATGGAAAGGCCGAAGACTCAGGCGAAATGTTTGCTCGCCCCACTGCTCTCGAAGCAGCTATTGAACGCGTAAAGACCGATGATGCTATCGTGATGCGTGGAGGTATCTATCGTACCGGTAACTTAATATTAAATCAGGGAATCATTTTACAACCTTATGCTGACGAACAACCTGTTTTAAAGGGAACTTTTATCGCAAGAGAATGGAAAAATTTGGGGAATGGATTATGGAAGACTTCATGGTCCCGTTTATTTCCTGCCAAGCCTGATAACTGGTGGTCACGTGATAAGTTTGGGAAGGAGACACCACTGTGCCGTTTTAATAATGATATGGTGTTTGTGAATGGCAAGTTCCTGCAAGCAGTCAGTGAGGAAGGAGAAGTTGATGAGAATTCATATTATATCGATTATGATGGCGGACAGGTTTACATTGGTACTGATCCAACGAAGCGATTGGTGGAAATCACAGCTTTTAATATTGCGCTTGATAGAATAACCGGGGAATGCCATAGCAAAACTTCGGACCGCAAGGGACCTATAATTAGGGGAATTACATTCACCCAATATGCATATCGTGCAATCGAAATAGAAGGAACGGACCCGGTTGCTTTATCTGATGAATCCAAACATGGAAAGGACGTAATTGGTACGACTCTAGAGGACTGTACATTTTCTTTCTGTTCTCGTGTTGCCGCTTATCTCAGAGGAGATAAATTGACACTCCGGCATTGCAAGGTTAGCGAAACCAGTACGGAAGGTATCTACATTATAGGTTCGTCTGACGTTCTATTGGAAAAAAATATTTTTACTCATAACAATATCGAAAAAATTGTCGGATATTATCCTGCTGCAGTTAAAATTTTTAATCAAAGTTATCGTGTCACCTGCCGGGACAATCTGATTATAGATCTTCCGAATTCAAACGGTATTTGGTACGACGTAGGCAATGTAGATGGCCACTTTCTTAACAATTGGGTGGAGGGTGTAGGTAGTGTTAAAAGAGAATTTTTAAATAAAAAGCCCTACCCAAGTGAAAATGGATTCTTTTTTGAAATATCAAAAGGAGCTGTATGCGCTGGAAATATATTTGTCAATTGTGACCAAGGAATATTTATCCTCAATAGTTCGAATGTTCAAGTATACCAGAACACATTTATAAATAGCACTGTTTGCATTGGGCGCAATGAAAGAAGTCCGGTCAATGATGGAACATTTGGCTGGCATTCCGGCACAGGTCCTGATGTTAGCAAGCGGTGCGGTCATGTCTTTGTGAATAATCTGCTCACAGCAGACAAAAATTATCATAGACCACTTCTATTGCTTTGGCAACCGGATTCAATGAATCAATTATTTGATGGGACTCAATTGAAACAGTTCAATTATAACATGTTTGTGCGGAACTCAAACAAAAATTCTAATCCATTGATTTTATGGACTCCCGCGATAAACAGTGATAGTCAAATATCATTTGAGTCGCTGGAAGAGTTACAGAAAATGTATCCGGAATTCTCCACCCACAATCAGTATTTTGCAGATGATGTTCCTTTGTTTAAAAGTCGTGAACTGCGAAATTACCAATTGTTACAAACATTTCCGGGATATAAAATAGCTTCCCTATTACCAGCTGAAATCAGTAAACTTCTTGGCTTTCTAAAAAAGGATATCAGGTATATCGGAGCTTACCCACCACTTCCCTGAATTTTACATCGTTATTTACGTGGAACGGATAAGCTGTGTCATTTTTTATATATCAAATCCTATTAGTTGGTTACAATAGACCGAAAGTATTGGCTACCTGTGTACCATCGATGGGCAATAGTGTGATACGTTTCAGAGCTTACCGGAAAGAAAAATGTGTGAAACTAAAAGATGGTTTTCATGAATTATATTGAACAGGTGTTATAATATCAACGGAGCACATTATTGTAATATTCAAGATGGTTTATTCTCCGATAAAAAAAACAATCTATCTAAAATAATTTTTTCAACTCGCTTAGTACACACTAATAAATCGAAAGACTTTCTTAGTTTGCAATCTGTGCTCTTTCAGCTATTTTGCGAATTTTTTATGAAACTCATTTTTAACTTGCCTTTTAGATATAACATTGTAATATTGAAACGGTTTAATTGTTCTTTAACCGTTTAGGATTTATTTAATAATATATCTCTTTCTTCAAGAGGCTACAGAGATGCTAAAATGGAAAAGAAAACATTCAAAGTTGCAATTTATTTTTAATCCCTGCTTCAAGAAATATAATTATAGAAAAATTGCTGATAGTGGTTCGACTACGTCCGATGATGAGATGGATTATTGGAATTCTGAACTTCCTGCGGAGGATCAAGTTCTACTCGCGGAACAGTAAAATCTACATTCCTCTAGTGCAGCCGAAACGAAGCGTAAAATGACTGTTCTTTTGCACTATTATTTATATTTAAACAACAAGCGTACTTTATAGAAGGATAAAACAAGTGATTAATAAAACATCGTTTGGTAAACTCCCGGATGGTAAAGAAGTACATCAATATACTCTAACCAACACTTCAGGCAGTAAAGTAACAATCATAAGCTATGGGGCGATAGTAACATCAATCATTGTTCCGGATCGAAACGGTAAATTTGAAGACGTCGTTCTAGGATATGACACACTGCAAAGTTACATTGATGATAAAACGTTTTTAGGGTCAATTGTTGGGCGATATGGAAACCGTATCGGCAAAGGCCGATTCCAGTTAGAAGGCAAAACCTATCAACTTGCGACAAACAACGGAGAGAATCACCTCCATGGCGGAATAATCGGATTCAATAAAAAACTTTGGGATGCAGAAGCTATCGATGGAAACGAACCAGCTCTTAAATTGATACTCGTCAGCCCCGACGGTGAAGAAGGTTATCCGGGAAAAGTTACTCTTGTCGTTACATACACACTGACCAATAAAAACGAACTTCGTGTCGACTACAAAGGGACAACAGATAAAACGACCATTCTCAATCCAACACAGCATTCGTATTTCAATTTATCGGGTAACCTCTCTCAAACAATCCTAGATCATCAACTCAGCATAGAAGCCAACTCTTTTACGCTTGTAGACAAGGGGCAAATTCCAACTGGCAAGTTTGCGGATGTTGCAAATACACCGCTGGATTTCCGGACTATGAAAACAATCGGCGCACGTGTCGATGAAAAATATGAACAACTCCTCATCGGAGGAGGTTATGACAACAACTGGGTTTTAAAAAATTATAATGGCAAAGTCCGCAAAGTTGCAGTAGTTCAAGAACCTAAGAGTGGACGAACTATGATAGTATATACCGATCAACCGGGAATTCAATTCTATTCCGGTAATTCTTTAAGTGAAACTAAGGGAAAAAACGGCGTCGTATATAAACACAGAACAGGACTCTGTCTGGAAGCTCAGGGTTATCCTGATTCGCCGAACAAACCGGAGTTCCCTTCCGTTGTTTTAAAACCAGGCGATGTTTATAAGCAAACGACTATTTACAAATTTTTCACTAAGTAATAATTGTTCTAGAAAATGTTTTATTAATTCATTTAAAACTTAAAAAGGACACCATCAGATGTATACACTGGGATTCGATATAGGTAGTTCATCAGTCAAAGTCTCAATTCTTAACGTTGAATCAGGCAAACTCGAAGCAAGCGCATTTTCTCCCAAAGCTGAAATGCCGATTACCGCCATTAAGCCGGGCTGGGCAGAACAAGATCCGAATATGTGGTGGGAGAACTTAAAAATTGCAACCGCAGAAGTTCTTTCAACATCGCGTATCAAGAGTGATCAAATAATTGCCATTGGCATCTCTTATCAAATGCATGGCCTTGTCGTTGTTGATAAGAACAAACAAGTACTGCGCCCTTCCATAATTTGGTGCGACAGCAGGGCTGTGGAAATTGGACGTGATGCATTCACAGCTATAGGCGCCGAGAAGTGTCTGGGTTCTCTTATGAACTCTCCGGGTAACTTCACTGCATCCAAACTTCGTTGGGTGAAAATGAATGAACCAAAAGTTTTCGAAAAAATTGATAAATTTATGCTACCAGGAGATTACATTGCGATGCGGCTTACCGGGGATATCGTTACGACACCTTCTGGTTTGTCTGAAGGAATTTTATGGGACTTTAAATCGAACTCGCCTGCTGCATTCCTTCTCGAACATTACGGGATTCACCGGGAGTTAATACCTCAGATCGTTCCGACTTTCGGTGAACAAGGCCACCTGAGCCAGAGTGCAGCTCAAGAACTTGGATTGGCAAAAGGAACTCCGGTTTCATATCGTGCTGGCGATCAGCCGAATAATGCACTCTCGTTAAATGTAATGGAGCCGGGAGAAATTGCAGCGACAGCAGGAACATCTGGTGTTGTGTACGGCGTAAGTGATACACTCAAATACGATTCGGTATCCCGTGTAAATTCTTTTGCTCACGTCAATCACAAAGCTGATGCACGTCGTATCGGAGTACTCCTCTGTATCAACGGAACCGGTATATCAAACAGTTGGATGCGGCGTGTCACCGGTCAGCAATCTGTCGGATACGCTCTGATAGATCAGCTTGCATTAAGTACACCTCTTGGAGCCGATGGTCTCATCTGCATACCGTTCGGTAACGGGGCTGAAAGAATGCTTGAGAATCGAGATACAGGTGCTCAACTGCTGAACTTGCAATACAACATACATACTCAGTCGCATCTCATGCGAGCAGTTCATGAAGGAATTGCATTTGCATTCAATTACGGCATCAATATTATGCACGAAATGGACATGAAGCCTAAAGTTATGCGTGCCGGACAAGCAAATCTATTCCTCGGACCAATCTTCCGTGAGACACTTGCACAAGTTGCTGGTGTCACCATTGAGCTCTACAATACGGACGGCTCGCAGGGTGCAGCACGTGGCGCGGGATTAGGCGTGAAATATTACAAATCACGTGAAGAGATGTTCAAAGGTCTTGAGCGGTTAGAAGTGATTGAGCCGAAAACTGCGAATGCAGCTAAGTACACCGAATTGTACGAAAAATGGGCTTCCACACTTAACCGAATATTACAAACAAAAAGCTAAGCACTCTACGAAATTTCGATTTGCAGTTGTAAGATTTTCAGGATACCGTCGCCTCTTCAGGTAAGTGTATTGCAGGTGGGGGTTACATCTTTATTATTCATTCTGAAACGATGTGCAGTGCCATAGAGATAAAATTTTAAAATTTTTTCTTGACACATATTATAAATAATTGTATTATAAAAACGGTTCAATAATGTTTGAACTGATAAAATATGAGATTGCGATTTTCAAACTTAACCACATAATAAAGTGAAGGAACAAATATAATGAACAAATATTTCCTAAAAGTTGAGAAGCCGATACCTTATGAAGGTAAGGATTCAAAGAATCCACTGGCTTTTAAGTATTACAACAAGAATCAAAAAGTTGGCAACAAGACGATGGCGGAACATCTTCGTTTTTCAGTTGCATTCTGGCACACTATGATGGGCAACGGGACTGATATGTTCGGAGGCCCAAGTTTTGAAAGAGAATGGCGAAAATCTTCAGATCCAATACAACGTGCTAAAGATACGTTAGAGGCAAATTTCGAGTTCTTACAAAAATGCGGTATAGACTATTATTGTTTCCATGATCGAGATATCGCACCTGAAGGCGAAACTTTTGCTCAGACGTGTAAGAATTTGGAAGCCATGGTTGAAGTGGCAAAGAAACTTCAAAAAGAAACCGGCGTGAAATTGTTATGGGGTACTGCAAACTTATTCAGCAATGCAATTTATTCACAAGGCGCAGGATCAAGTCCGAATGCACACGTGATGGCCACTGCAATAGCACAGGTGAAAAATGCAATCGATGCAACAAAAGAACTTGGCGGCGAAAATTATGTGTTCTGGGGCGGACGCGAAGGGTACGAAACATTATTTAATACAGACTTGAAAAAAGAAATGGAGAAGATGGCTCGGTTCTTTCATATGGCGGTGGATTATAAAAAGAAGCTCGGTTTTAAATGCCAGTTTCTTATTGAGCCCAAACCGTGCGAACCGACAAAGCATCAATATGATTCAGATGCAGCAACGACATTAAACTTCTTGAGAGAATTTGATTTATTTGATGATTTCAAATTGAATATCGAAGCGAATCATGCTACTCTAGCTGGCAATACGTTTGAACATGAACTAGCCGTCGCTTCAGCCGCAGGGAAGTTGGGAAGTGTCGATGCCAATCGTGGTGATATGTTGCTGGGTTGGGATACGGATCAGTTCCCGACCGATATTTACAGTACGACGATGGCAATGTTAGTTATTCTAAATCAGAATGGACTCGGTACCGGCGGATTGAATTTCGATGCAAAAGTACGCCGCAGTTCTAATGACCCGACAGATCTTTTCTATGCGCATATAGGTGGAATGGATGCCTTTGCAAAAGGTCTCTTAGTCGCTCATCAAATGATTCAGGATAAAGTATTGAGCAAATTCATTGAAGAAAGATATAGCAGTCATAATTTAGGGATAGGGCAACAGATTATGTCTGGTAAGGTTAGTATGGAAGATGTAGATAAATGGGTTCGGAACGAAAAGAATCCAGTTCTACAAAGCGGCCGGCAGGAGATGCTCGAGAATATTATTAATTCATATATGTTCTAGGTGGTGAGTGAGCGAAATCCGAAAAGGCTTGAAAGATATTTTTGAGGGCGACTTCTATATTGGTGTCGCCCTCAGCCTGAATCAGATTTCTGGTAAAGAACCCAACTCTATCGCCCTCGTGGAAAAACACTTTAACAGTATCACACCGGAAAATATTTTAAAGTGGAAAGAGATTCATCCGGCACTGAATAGATATAATTTTAAAGCAGTGGATCGTTTTGTAGCTTTTGGTGAAAAGCACAAAATGCAAATAATCGGTCATACTCTTGTCTGGTTTCGTCAGACGCCTGACTGGGTGTTCAAAGACGAGTCAGGCAAGAACTTAAGTCGCGAGGCGCTGCTTGAAAGGATGAAGGATCATATCTTCACTGTGATGAGTCGCTACAAAGGCCGAATCCACGGCTGGGATGTTGTTAATGAAGCTATTGTCCCAAATGGTCAGTTTAGAAAATGCAAATGGCTCGAAATTGTCGGCGAAGATTATGTACTCAAGGCTTTTGAATATGCCCGTCAAGCCGATCCCGATGCCGAGCTCTATTATAATGATTATAATTATCATAGAGATCATCAATGCGTAGGTATAGTGAAGTTAATTCAAAACTTGCAATCTAAAGGCATTCGTATTGACGGAATTGGTATACAGGGCCACTGGGGTCTTGATTATCCAAGTCACGAAGAAATTGAAAATGTCATTTGGGCTCTTTCCAAACTAAGTGTTAAACTCATGATTACGGAATTAGACATAACCGTTCTTCCTTTTGCTGAAGAGTATTTGGATGTTCCGATTTCATCTTTGAGTTCCGAAATACAGAAGAAAATAAATCCTTATGTGAGCGGCTTGCCGGACTCTGTTCTAAAAGACCAGGCAAATCGATATGCTGAATTCTTTTCGATTTTTCTTAAACATAGCGATAAGATCAAGCGAGTAACTTTTTGGGGAATTCATGATACGCAATCATGGCGTCATAATTGGCCTGTCATCGGACGAACTGACTATCCCTTGTTATTCAACTGTCACTATGAACCAAAGCCCGCTCTTGATGCCATTGCTAATATAAGCATGGCTTAAAGAAAAAATATAAAAGTATCAAGAATAAAACATTGTTAGATAACAGATAGACAACTTTTGGATAGTAGTATTATTACACATCGGTCTGCGAATTTTTATACAGAATTGTTTCATTAAGGAGTTTTGAATGGCAGATAAAAAAAATATAGAAATCGTAGCTGCGGGGCATACTTGCCTTGACTTAATACCTGCTTTTACAATTGATGGCAAGGTAAACAAGCTTACAGATATCCTTGTGCCCGGCAAGATGATTAATATGGGTGAATGCGTTGTTGTAGGTGGAGGTCCTGTTACAAACGCTGGCGTATCCATCCGAAGACTCGGAGTAAAAACTGAATTAATCGGCAAGATTGGTAATGATGATTTTGGGAAAGAAATCCTTAGTTGGTATGAAGAAAATGAGGGACATTTTCAAGGCATTAAAACGGTAGATGGCGAATCTACATCATATACAATTGCCATCTGCATACCAGGAATAGATAGGTTCTATCTGCATCATTGCGGTGCTAACGACACATTCGGTTATGACGATATGGATTTCGATCTTGTGAAGCGTTCGAAACTTATGCTTTTTGGATACCCGCCTTGGATGAGTAAAATTTATGAAAGCACGGGTAAAGAATTGACAAAAATTCTTAAGAAAACGAAAGAACTTGGAACGACAACTGCGCTTGACCTTTCACTTCCTGATGTAAATAGTCGTGCAGGTCAAGTGAATTGGAAAGCAATCCTGAACGATTGGGTACCCCTTTCAGATATTATGGTTCCGAGTGCTGAAGAAATATTCTATTTTCTTCATAAAGAAAAATTTCTTGAGAAAAAAGCGAAGCTCGGTCCTAAAGAGGCCGTACTTGATCATATGACCGTTAAAGAGATTTCGGATTTAGGAAAAGATCTCATTAAACTAGGCACAGCGATAGCGATGGTTAAATGTGGTCATAGAGGATTATATATTCGAACGGCTGGTAAAGACAGACTGTCAAGATTAGGTGCAGCAGGATGTCATAATCTTGATAACTGGGCAAACAGAGAACTTTGGTTCCCTGTTTATCAGGAAGAAAAATTTGTTGGAGCACTTGGCTCAGGCGATTCTGCGATTGCAGGATTCCTCTCTGCTTTTGTAAAAGGAAATACAATTGAAAGTTGTCTAAGATATGCGAATGCTGCGGGAAGTATGAACGTAACAGTTCCCGACGGACTTTCCTGGAATAAAGGATTCGACGATTTGACAAAGCGCATTAAAGCAGGATGGAAGACAAAAGACATAAAGATTGATGAATCAGGTTGGAAGAAAGAATATGAATTCTGGGTGGGGCCCGATAACCGCGGTAAATGGGAATCATAAACAAGAAAAAGCAGGAGATTAAAAATGGTAAAGAAAGACAATGCGAAAAGAGACGCATTCATAAGTAAGTTATTAGCAAAGATGAGTCTGGAAGAAAAAGTTGGCCAGCTCTTGACATTTACACGGCGTGGTGCGATGATAACCCCGAGCGGGATTGAACAGATCACAAGATTATTTTGCGGTGGTCTTTGCCTCGAACCATACGCGGTTGAGACCTGCAAAAATCTTTACTGGGGAAATTCACAGATCGATAAGAATTTTAAAAAGCCAGCCGATTATTTTACCATTGCGAATAATTATTTTGCTGGTAAATCCTTTGGCATCAGCATAACGCCGGAAGATTATACGAAGGATTTGAATAAGCTGCAGAAGCTTGCTATGGGCAAACGAGTTGGAATTCCACTTCATATGACAATCGACTTCGAAGGCGATTTCAAGAATGATTATATGTCGGGTGGTATCAGACAGTTCCCGTCTCCAATGGGTATGGCGGCAATTGGCGATACAAAGACGACTTATCAAATCGGTTTGACAATTGCGAAGCAATTAAGCAATATCGGTGTTACACAAATGTATTCGCCGGTTTGTGATGTAAATATCAACCCCAAAAATCCAGAAATAGGAATCAGATCTTTTAGTGACGATCCCGAGATTTGCGCAAAACACGTTGTTGCTATCATAAAGGGTTTCCAGGATGGCGGCATAGCGGCGACTGCTAAACACTTTCCAGGAAGAGGCGCTTCGGATACCGATGCTCATGATGTACTGGAAGTAATTAAAGCTGATAAACAAAGAATGCAGGAAGTTGAATTATATCCTTTCAAAGCCGCGATAGCAGCAGGGGTAAAAGCAATTATGACGGGGCATTCAATTTACCCCGCATATGATGATAAATATCCTACAACTTTGTCGGAAAAAATTATTAAAGGACTCTTAAGAGAAGAGCTTGGATTTGATGGAGTTATAGTTACCGACGCAATCGGTATGGCTGCAATTCTCAAACAATGGCCTCTTCCGAAAGCCTGCGCAATGGCAATAAAGGTTGGATGCGATACGATACTCTTGAAAGCCGATGATGAATCGAGATCACAATGTTTCTTTGGAGTAAAGCAAGCTGTCGAGAGCGGTGAAATTCCTGATGAGAGACTCGAAGAAGCTGTAACACATCTTTTAAGAATGAAATATGATCAAGGTTTGTTTGAAACAGCCGGAAAGAAAGATCCTAAAAAGGCCCAGACATATGCGTTGAGCCGGCCGGTTATTAATTTTTCAATGGAAGTTGCTAGAAAAGCATTGATCGTCATGCGCGACGATAAAAAAATGCTGCCTTTGAATCCCAAGGAGAAGATGCTGGTTATCGAGCAGCGCATCCCATATGAATTCTGCGGAAAAGATCCATATATGCATCAACATATGTTCTGCGAAGACATGGTGGAATATTCACACAATTTAATTCTGGCTGATACAGACTTTGCTGCGCAAGAAGATGAATTTGCAGAGTGCCTTGAACTTGCTAAACAGGTAGACACTGTTGTTATGACGAACTATTATGCCAGAATTGTAAAAACTGGTAATAACATGTTGCTTGTCAAGAAACTCAAAGAAATGGGTAAAAAAGTAGTTGTTGTAACAAATTACCCGTACGTAAATGGCACAACAAATGAAGCCGACGTTGCGGTCTGCAATTTCAGCGCAACACCCGATTCAATAAAGGCCGCAGTTGGAGTATTGTTTGGGAAAATCATGCCCTCGAATAAAACTAAGCTGCCCATAAACCTTGATGTTCAGGGAGACGCTCCTGCAATGAAGCCGGCACCGAAGAAAAAGCAGTCACTTGATTTGTCATATTGTTAGTGAGCATAGAAATAGAGATGTTTTATATTGAAAAATGATTTTATGGCAAAACCTATTAGCTTAAAGACAAAAGACATCTTTACAATTTCAGGTGCACAAATCTCTGATATATATGTAAAGAACAAAATGTCGGTTCATTTTCAGGGAATGTCAAAAACTCTTCAATTTCCTCATACGATTGCTCTTCAAGGTGCTCCTACTTGTTCGATAGGTATATCCCCTGAGGGTCTTTATAATAGATTGAATAACGCTGGTAGATTGATTTTAATGAATCAGAATGCAATTCAACTTGGTTCTGCACCGTTTGTCCGTGTAAATGATAAGACATTTATGCTTACAACGAAAAATCCTGGTGTAATTGAAGGTCCGGATGATGTCCCGGCATTGAAGAACTATTATCATCCGGCCGTTGAAGAAAAACAAGCATCAATTTCAATTGCGACTCCTTTAGCGGAGATGTCATATAACCTCGGTAAGGTAAATGTATTAAGAAGATTTATATCTCCGCTATTATCAGGGAATGTCCAGACGTTAATGCCTCTCGGTGTAGAAGAATATGAGGTTAAAAATAATTCGGCTAAAGAGCAGCAAATCACTTTAGTTATTCCCAGACCGTCCTTAGTAAATCTTCAAGAAAAAGAATTAAAACCTACGGATCAAGACACTGCTTATATATGTTCAGCTCCTATCAAAGGCCATGTCCATGAAGATTTCAGCTCTTCTTCCATCAGAGGTATAGTCATGGGAAGTACTGAATGTGCAGACAGGATGGTCATTGCTGTTCCGAAGATAGATGGTGTAACAATAGATACGCATCCTTCTTTCTGCTTAAATAGGCTTAAACAAGATCTGTTGTTAAATAATGACGGAAGTTTTTATGAGAAGAGAAAGCCTATATTAAATCAAGATTATGGGGCGGCGATAAGTCTTACTTTTGCATTAAAACCGAAAGCAATTATTAAAATACCATTCACTGTCGTATTAGATTTTCCACAGCAACGGTACATCGATGGAAAAACCTTTGATCGTAAATATATCAAAAACTTTAAGGATAATAAAACCAGAGTTGTGGATATGGCAAAAGTTGCCTTGGATAATTATTCTAATTGGCTGGATCATACGAAAGCAATACAGAACAAAATATTTGAATACATACTGAAAAGCCCTTCCTATAAAAGTGATAAGAATGGTGCTCTAAGATTAACAAGATTGATTCTAAATGAATTTAGTTTCCCGTTATCAAATGCAGCAGTTTGGGTTGAAGATGAAGATGGAAACGATAGAGCAAGATTTCTGGAATGCTTTGATTATGCTTATATTGATCCGTCTGATGTCGATTGGTATTCAATGGTTCTGATGGTGCTTTTCCCGAATATAGAGAAAGAAATTTGCCAACGGTTTATCGATTCAATTCTTGCAGAAGATCTCACACCTCGCTATTATCATTATCACTCATCATTCGTCGAAGCCAGAAAACATTTTCTAGAAAACCCCGAACAATATGAAGGCAAATCTTTGGTTCAAATTAGGGATGCTTTCAAGATTAAAGGAAGTGTAGCGCATGATTTATGTGCTATGCCTAAAGGGCATGCTTTGCGTAATGTCAGTGATTATGCCTGGTACAATAATAACTATTGGGTTGACCTTTTCCCGAAGCTTGCAACAAGAGTACTGCGTAATGTAAAATTCATGAGTGATGTGGAATTCTTAAAAAAGAATTGGCAGACGCTTAAATTCGGATTCGACTTTTTACAAAAGCATGATTTAGACGGAGATGGTATCCCCGAGGGTAATCAACATGAAGTTAAAAATACATTTGATAATTTAACATTGTTCGGAGTAGATAGTTACGATGCAACTACCTTCATGGCTGGATGTCAAGCAATGAAAATAATGGCCGGTATGATGAAAGATGAACCAGCAAAAAAGCAATATGAAGATAGTTTTGAAAAAGCATCTGCGGCTTTTGAGAAATTATGGAGAGACAAGAAAAACAAACGAGGCACAAAATTACAGTATTATGTTACCTGCTATGACACTTCTACTGGAAAAACAAACACAGATGTCTGGACAAATCAATTGGATGCCTTGTGGTATATGATTGCCATAGGAGAAGAGCCCTTCATATCTGAAGATAGAGCCAAGAAAATTCTCAGTACAATTTATAAAAATAATCGTACAACTATGGGCTGGGCAATGTGCCGGACAGAGAATGGAGAAGCTGTAGAATCCGAACAGGGGCAAGATGTCTATACGACATCAAATTATGTTTTCGCGCAACTTCTTGATTATTACGGCTTAATTAAAGAGAGTAAAGAAGTATATAAAGCGATGGATAGAGTTGTCTTCCAGTATGCAAATTCTTTGATAACACCAGATAATCTCAGAGCTGAATTTGAAAAAGAAACCGGTGAATTAACCAAAGGACCTCATTATATAGTGGCAGCATATCCCAGACCGGGTGCAGTATTTACACAATTAGTGATACAATATATTAAGGGACTTCAGAAGCAGACGGGCAAGATGATAGTCGATTCTCGGCAACTGAATTCTTATATAACCGATTTATTCATAAATTCTCATTAGGTATTGGAATCACCTGTAAATACTGTAAAGAAATAAAAGCAATGTTTTTAAGGAAATATTAGTAATAATGATGTTATTCTATATACATGCGTGGAACAGCAAAATATATATAAAGAGGAAAGGATCAAGTCGAATGAAAATAGAGTTCTATCTTGACACTTGACACGCAGTTCAAATATCTGTACAATAAAACCA
>JBEKLV010000070.1:0-12305 GCA_050008835.1 Bacteroidota bacterium
AAGAAGTCATAATTGGAGCGAGTGCCGACGAAAAGAAATGACCTCCTTGATTCATATCAACTCGAACCCGTACCGCATTCTGTCCTAATAGACTTATCATAATAAATAATATGGTGAGAAGAATTGCAGTCGCATCTATTTGCGCATGCATATCAACTTGCAATCGCTTTGGACGAAAAATGTAGCGGCGATATAAGGCAATACAAACCCCTACGGTTACAAGGCCTGCGAAAAGATCCTGGCAAAACTGTAACGGTTGATAGAAAACACCAATAAAACGGAACGTAAAACCGGAAAACAATCCTTCACCAATTGCTTCTAAAATGGATGACAATAAGACTAAGAAACCCCAGAAGATAAATGCATGCATCATTCCCGGTATTGGTTCCCGGAAGAGCTTTGATTGGCCGATTGCCACAGTCATCATCTTTTTAAATCTTTCTGATAAATGATCCAACCGATTCTCCGGCTTGCCGATTGAAATCAGCTTTATCATTCGCCATAGACTTAATCCGAATAGTCCAAATGCACCTAACAATATAATTGCAAATACGATTGCCTTAATTGTCATTCCATCTTTCCTTTGTATTGATTAAATCTTTAGAGTTGAATCTAAAATTGTTACTGCTTCACCTGCGATACTAATATCCTCGACATTTTTTTGTTTTAATCGGAGCCGAATCTTCACACGTCCTGAACGTTTAAGGTAATCTCCCTGTTCACCAATGAATTCCATTCCACCGTCGGGCATTTCATGGTATGCAATCGAATATCCTGCAGGCAATACATATTTATGCAGATAGAAACCGAGCGGGCCGTTTGATGAACCTGTCACAGGATCTTCATTGATGCCATAGTTTGGTGCAAAAAAACGGGAATGTACTGAGGAATATTTGTCCTTTGTTTCCAAAGAGAAGATACAAACACCGTTCACTTGCATTTTCGTTAACTCCGAGGCAAGCGTTTTAAACTCCGGTTTTAGTTTTTCAATAACCTTTAGTCCATTCACCGGTATATATAGATACGCATCGGTAACTATAGGCAAATCTTTTTTAACTTCTTTACCAACAACCCCTAGCGCAAGAAGCATTTTAGCAGAAAGTACTTTCTTAATTTTAAATACTGGTGTTGGTAACTCGAACTCAATTGTTGTACCGTAAAAATTCTTCTCTACACGAACAGCAAGTATTCCGCTCTTCGTTTGCAACCGGAAGTAATGCTGACCGTTTGTACGCATACCTTCCATTCCTTCTTCTGCAAGAGCGTGAAAGCTGGCAATTGTTGCGTGACCGCAAAGCGGCACTTCACCTGTCGGTGTGAACCAGCGAATGCGAAGATTTGCATCCGGTTCTGTCGCCGGAAGAATAAACGCTGTCTCTGAGAGATTTAATTCCTGCGCGATAAGCTGCATTTGTATATCAGTCAATTCATTGGCATCGAGAACCACTCCAGCAGGGTTGCCGGTGAACGGCTTCTTCGTAAATGCATCAACGATTTTAATACGGTAAGTTTTCATTGTCTCATCTTCCAATTAATTGAATAACGATGTCTCGATTCCGTGCTCTATTGTCGAAATCTATCAGCACAATTTGCTGCCACGTTCCAAGAAGCAACTCACAGCTGGCAAATGGCACCACGAGAGATGGACCAAGAAATGATGCCCTAACATGCGCATAACCATTTCCATCTCCCCAAGTATCATCGTGGTGATAGCGCACATCGCTCGGTGCAATTCGTTCCAGCATTTCCGGAATATCTTTTCTCAATCCCGGTTCGTATTCAGTCGTCGTGATAGAAGCAGTCGAACCAACAACAAAGAGCGTTGCAGTGCCTTCTTTCAAATTATGCTTCTGAAGCAAATCAGCAACCTGACCGGTAATATTGAGAACTTCCGAATTTCCATGGGTCGCTACCTTAATATGTTCTGTTATGATTTCCACGGCTGCAACGCTATTAATGTAGTTTGATGTTTGATAAATAATAATAAATTGCCTTTAACAAAAAACGAGTCGGGACTTGGCGTCTTCACACTTTGAGCAATAATTTCATTGGAAAGCATCTTTTCACTTTTTAAATCATAAACTGAGAGGATATTATTCAGCAATGACGATTCGGATTTATTTTGCGTTTGCCGATATTGACTTACAATGAGGATACCGGAACGCAAAAGATATTCAATCCAATCTTCAAGTGCCTTTCCTTCTGTAATTCGTTGAACGGCCAGCTTAATAATTGAGTCTGCTTCATTTTCAACAAATAATTCCGGGAAGATAGCATCTTGCTGACGCTCGGATTCTTTCAGCAATACTTTTTGACGAAGCTCTTGCATCAAATCAAGGTTTCCGGATAGCTCATTTAATATTGTGCCGGTTTTTATGTCAAGTTCACAAGCAATATGTTTTTCAAAAAGATATTTATGCGCATAGAGCTTTTCATTGTCGATGAACCAGAATGAAAGATTGTCGTTTCTCCAAAGAAGTTTGCCTGATTCAATATCAATTAAACGAATGCCGCGATGTTCCGGCATATCCGGTCTCACAAATCCATGTAAAATCATCCATTTCTCTTGCACAGCCTCAATTCCAATCCACCATGGTTCATCAAACCCAATATTTTGCCATAATGGTTTTCCGGAATATACATTGACGCAAAAGAACCTTGTCGATTTCGTTTCTTGATTACGCGTTTCACCTATAATGAGATTATTTGAAGTAAAGAATATTCGCCAAATTAAAGTGCCGGCATCAAAATTCCATACCGGTTTCAGTTGTTTTTCTTTAAATAATGGGATAATAGAAGCCATATATTAGATTAACATACCGTTTTTTTGAAGTAGTTTCAACCGATAGCCACATAACAAAAAAGGCCAACCATAATTTAGTTGACCTTTCGATAATAACTCTCAAAGTAAATTATTATTGTTCGCTCACAAGTTTTTCAATTTTGGCTACCACCTCTTTTTCTGTCGGTTCTGTGCCCGGGGCAAATTTATCCACGACATTTCCTTTTCGATCAACAAGATATTTTTGGAAATTCCATTTAACAGCTCCCGGAACCGGAGATTCTTCAGTCAAATAGTGGTAAAGCGGATGCTGATCTTTCCCCTTCACACTAATCTTTGAGAACATATCGAACGTCACGCCGTACGTCGTTGTGCAAAACTGCTTTATCACCGAATCTGTACCAGGCTCCTGCCATAAAAAATTGTTTGCGGGAAAACCGAGAATCATGAAACCACGGTCTTTGTATTTTTCATAAAGCGCTTCGAGTCCTTTATACTGCGGGGTATGACCGCATTTTGATGCGACATTCACGATCATCAGTACCTTCCCTTTGTAATCTGAAAGGTTTTTATCTTTTCCATCAATCGTCTTCATCGTAAATGAATACAGCGCTGGTTGTGTTTCCATCTGCTTCTCCTTGGTTTGTGCCAATACAATCACCTGAGACATGAACAATACCGCAAGCACTATCGCGTTTTTGTATTTCATTGTTGTACCCTTTTTAATTCAAGCTCATTGAATTCATTAGTACAACACCAAACACAAGGAAGAAAGTTTCAGCGTAAGAGGATTAGTTTTGTCCGGCGACAGGAACAATCCACCAAGCTATGAGGTAACCGATAAAAAACGGAAAGAAACCAGTTGCTATACCAAGCACGATTACAACTAGACGAATAATGGTCGGATCGGTATCTGTCAATTCACCGATACCGCCACAAATACCTGCAATTTTCTTGTTAGTTTGTGAACGATAGAGCTTTTTCATATATAACCTCCTGTTTGATTACTATAGCGTTCGTGTTGCATCCGATACGATGCCGCGATGCGGAGTGATTTCATTCCCTCCTGAGAACCGGACATCACCTATGATTTTCATCTGTCGAATGTCACCTGCTGCTGTATACGCAAGTTGCGGGAGAACGGTTGCAGTCATTATCAAACTGAATATTGGAAAGGGGATCGTTCTATGCTGAGAAAAATGTTTATATGAATAAATCTCTATAACAAGAAGTTTAAATAATGGTTTCAAGCTAATTAGATGTTCATCTGAGCCAAGAATTTTTAGATAATCAAATACTGAACTCAGGAATTCCTTTTCAGATGTAATTGCTTGGTCGGTATCAGATTGCATTTCACCAATCTGTATTCTGATATGCAATTCTTTTATTATTGGGTCAAGAGTACTTGTCTCTGTCTGAGAAAAGAAGGGATGACGTTTTTCAAGACTTGGGTCAAGTTTCCAAATATCTAACACGGTAGTCTTTTCGCCTTTTTGGAGCATCAACAAATCCTTCGTATGAACAAGTTTCTTTTCATAAGTTCGATGATCGAATATTTCCTTCTTCCGCTTTTTTATTTCATCCTCGTTAACCTTCATGTGTGGATCAAGTAAAGAACGCTTAACCATATACATAACAAATACAAGCAGACTTAAATAAGTGATTACAAACATAAGAACTGCTATTGAGCTGTTATACGTCGAGATCCACCAAACCATAGGTATAGCGACAAATATTAAAACTATGGCAACAGCAATAACCCATGAATTCCACCACCATACTTTTCTTTTTTTAAAATAAGTGGGTTTTGTGGTCATTGGATCCTTGTTCTTCTATCTGTAATTTGCTCTAAAAAGAAATATTGCTTTCTTATTCTACAACAACTTTTCGCATCCGTTTGGTTTGGCTCCGTGCTTTTTTTGTGCGAAGGCGAACTTCACGAGCCGCATGTGTTGGTTTGGTAGCGATTCGTTTCTTACGCACAATCAGTGCAGATTTTATAAGGTCTGTTAATCTTTCAATTGCTAGCTGTTTATTTTTCCATTGACTTCTTGTGTCCTGCGCAACAACATGCAAAATACCGGACGAATCAAGTTGAGAAGTTAGATTGTTCAGCAAACGCTGACGAATATAATTAGGAATGCTCGGTGAATTTGCCACATCGAATAATACTTCCACCCGTGTTTCTAACTTGTTCACATTCTGCCCGCCCGGTCCTCCGCTTCTGCTAGTTTTGAATTGCAATTCAGCCGTTGGAATCTTCAATGAATGCGAAATAGAAATATATGATTCGAGCATCAGTATTTATAGAAAAATAATAATTTTATGCAATGTATGTCTAATAGGCTCGTAATAAGGTACGATTTTCTCTTTTAGAAGAGAAGAGTTGAACGAGAAATCTGATTCACTGATATTCACAGATCCAAATTCATTATTTCCTTCCGGTGGACAAGCCAGCGCTACTCAACGTAGACACTCGTTGCAAGGTGCTTCACAAACACTTTTTAAAGAAACGATTATCTCTCTCCTGCCTTGAATTCTGTCCATGGTTGTGATGGACGATCTTTGAGTAATCCCGTCATCCAATCGAATTGAGGATGCTCATCGAGGAATATTTTTGCATCGAACGCTGTCCCGCACGCCGATCCCCAGCGCGCGAGGAACGACATTTTCTTTGCCATTTTGGAATCTACAACTTTTCCATCCACCGTTCCTCCCGGCTCAAATGGTTTGCTTGTTGTCGATGTCTGAGGATCCAGTTCCCAGTGCCCACAGATTGATCGCGTACCGGGATTGTTTATTTTCAGGAACGTATCATAATGATCTGCTTCCATGGCTTTCGCAAGCTCAATATTGATTTTACCGGCATTTTCTTTCATCAATTGTTTCCACCGAACACGCCGTGCAACAGAAGAAAGCTTGATATTCGTTTCTTCGCTCTTAGTTTCAAAGCGCAAGATGTTCAAATTTTCCGCAACATTTGAGCCAAGAAAATATCCATCTTTTTTCTTTTCGAAGCCGACATATTTCAAGCCAAGTTCAAGCCGTGCAATTTCGTTGGTGTTGATATCGCCGATAAGCCATGCATTTGCATAACCGCCGTTGTTGTTCTTCTTCATCATTTCACACCATCCATCAATAGAAGACGCATATTGTGTTGCATGCCGCATGCGGGAGAATTCGGGAGCCCCGTTAGGATCGAAAGGATAAAAACCTCCGATGGTCGTTTCCGATCCGACAAGACCTGCATCAGTGACAAAAAAATCTGTTCCGCTATGAATAAAACCAGTAAATGCCTGCATTATAATGCGGTGACCTTGTTCAGGGAGGATATCCAGAATAATATTACAGAACGGCGACTGATAGCCGACCATCGAATTATGCCCGAGCACGATCTTACCATCAGCAGTCATGCTTCCTGTGGCGATAAACGAACTGCAGGATTCTCTAATTGGGAAACGTGAATTGTCTTTTATGGAATCTTTTACGGAGGGCCACCAATACCACATCAGTTCTATATAACCGTTGAGTGCGACAAGTTCATTCCTTGTTGTTGATACGTCGGCATTGGACATTCCTTCAACCATTCCATTGATTTCTGTTATATTTTCTGAATCCACTTTTGCGGTGAGTATCTCACCGGCTTTCCGGACAAACCATGACCAATCGATAGCCGTTTGATATTTCCAATCTTCACTTAAAACACGGATCGCCTCTTTGATTTCTCTTGCCAGTAGATAACCATACTGGAATCCACGTTCTTTTGGCCCGCCTTCGATGTGCAGATAAATCCAACCGCTTTTTTCATGACGATTCGCCTTTGTAAGCCAGTTTTTCTGTTCGTTCGTCAGCGAAGCAGCCGCTTGCGCATGCAATGCTTGCAAACAAAACGTTACACAGAACAAAATGAGAAGAAATTGTCGTTTCATAGGGTTCTCCTCTGCATGGATTCATATCTATGGCAATGCCGCATAATTCTTGCGAAAATAATTCGGCGCCGAGCACTTTCTATCATTAGATTGCGATTCAAATCTTTAGGAGCAATTCTCATCCCAACTTAAAATAAATGTATTTCCTGTCATTATCCATTGGCTTTAATTGAACCGACCTCTTCTACGCTTTATGCATCCTATACTCAAAGGACGCTTCAAGAAACGTATCTATAACAATACAGCGTGGTGCAAGATAAAAAAAGGCGAACGTAATGTACATTCGCCTTTTGACTATATATAGAAATATAAAGAATATGTTACGGTGCAACAATATCAACTTTTTCTAATTTATTTCCTTCACGCTTATCGGCACGCAGGAGGAGAACAGCGAAAATCAATCCGAAAATGCCGAGCATAGAAAACATCACCATGCTTGCAGTGTATGCTTGCGTAGCATCGCGCAGTAATCCGTTAAGCCATGGAAACAATGCCAGGCCTATATTTTGGATTGTCGTTGTTAAGCCAAATGCCGTGCCCACACGATTCTTTTCCACGATGAGCGGAATCGATGGCCACATCGCTGCCGGAACCATAACAAATGCCGCTCCCAATACAATCATTGGAAGGGCAGGCGGAATCATTGTGAATGCCATCGTTAGAAATGCAGGAACCATAAGAATTGAACCGCCAACCATCACTGTTGCACGTTTGCCAAAACGATCAACCAATTGTCCGAAAAAAGGAGCAAAAACCATTGAAGCAAATATAATGATTGTGGTTGTTCCGCCCGCCGTACTAAACATATGAATTACGTTGTAAAACACTTGAGTGAAGAAACCGCCTTCTGATCCTGCTGTGAGCGGCAATCCCCATTTACTATTGAAAAAGTCTGTTGAAAGCGCTGTGAATGGAAATATTGCTGAATAGAATGTAACGCAGAGAAGTGTTACGTACCAATATGATGAACGAAATTTCTTGATATCGGCAAGAACAATTTTATCTCCGCCACCTTCTTCCTGAAGTTTGAGTATGCGTTCACCACGACGATCTAAAAATATATAAAGAGCATTTGCAAGCAGCGACAGAACGCAGAAAATAACTGCCGCCCACAACGCAGCACTGTAGTTTTTAAAATATTCTGCGATTAATGCTTCTGTGTTGAAACTGAAAAGTGTTCCAAGCCGGCTGATTGTAAGTCCGATTCCGAATGCAAAAGCTAATTCCTTTCCTTTGAACCAACGAGTAAAGATTGCGCTTTGCGCGACTACCAATGATTCCGATCCCCAGCCAAAAATAAAACGGCCGAAGTAAAGAATCCAAATGTTTGGCGCTATTGCAACAATCAATGCACCGACTGCGACAAGCGTCGAAAAAAGAAAACTTGCACGGCGCGTTCCAATTCGATCAATTAGCAAACCACCTATAAACACAGAAAGAATTGCCGCAATACTATAGAGCGTGTACATTTGTCCGATTGATTCGCGACCTATACCGAGCGCAGAAATAAGTGTAGGAGCAATTGCACCAACGCTGTCGTATGCAAAATAGCTTCCGAACGTCAATAGGCTTACAATAAATAAAACTGCGTATCGATATATACGTCGAGATGGATGAAACCAGTTGGATTGTGACTTAAAAGATTCAATTTCTGTCATATTATTTCCTTACAAACTATTTTTCAAATGAAAAGCGCTGTACGTCTTTAATCGCACAGCGCTTGACTTGACATCCTGTTAATTTCTGAATCTCAAATGCTTATTATTTCTATTCACTTCACATTTTTTAAAATAGCTAATAAGAAATTCCAGAATTTTTCCACTGTATCGAGATGGATTTTTTCATCTGGAGAATGAACTCCTTCTAAAGTTGGACCGAAAGAAATCATATCCATGCCCGGATATTTCTCGCCAATGATGCCGCATTCCAATCCTGCATGAATTGCTTTTACGAACGGTTTTTTATTATAAAGCGATTGATATGTTGTTTTTGCGATTTTTAAGATTGAAGAATCCATATTTGGTTTCCACCCCGGATAACCATCTGTGATTTCTGCATCTGCGCCGCCGAGGATGAAGATGGATTTAACCGAATGCACAATTTCATCAATCTCTGATGCAACCGAACTTCTCTGACTCGTTGTTAATGAGATACTCTTTGCATCTGCGCAGATGATCGCGACATTTGTGGAGGTTTCCACTAATCCAGGTATATCCGCACTCATCTTTACCACTCCATGAGGTAATGCGGAAATTGTTAATAGTATTTTTTTCTGTAACACTTTTTTTAGAACTTTCCCTTTCGACTTTCCTTTCACTTCTTCTAAAATAATTGCTAGTTCAGATTCTACGTTCGGCAATTCATCTTTAATGATGGAATTGTATTGGGAAACAACCGCACTGGCGTCATTTAATTTTGTATTTGGGATATACACCATAGCTTCGGCTTCCCGTGGAATAGCATTGCTTTTATTCCCACCATTGAATGCAGAAATTCGCACACCAAGTTTGTCAAGTTCTAATAAAACGCGATTCAATATTTTTATTGAATTGCCGCGCCCCTTATCAATTTCCAATCCTGAATGTCCGCCTTTCAATCCTTTTACTTTCACGATTGCAGGCGCATATTTTAGCGGAACAGTTTCATATGAAGCCTTCCACGATCCAATAGAATTTCTTCCACCGGAGCAACCGACATAAATGGCGCCCTCTTCTTCAGAATCCAGATTCATGAGCGTCTTGCTCTTAATGAAATCTGGCTGCAAATTGTTCGCACCAGTTAATCCAGTTTCCTCATCTACAGTGAATAAAAACTCTAATGGACCATGCTCAAGCGACTTGTCTTCCATAATGGCAAGATTCGTTGCAACGGCGATTCCATTATCCGCTCCAAGTGTCGTTCCATTTGCCATCAAAAAATTGTCCTTCACGATGAGATCAAGCGGATCTTTCTCGAAATTATGAACCTTATCTTTATTTTTTTCGCATACCATGTCAAGATGACCTTGCAAACACACTGAAGGAACATTTTCATGTCCTTTCGATGCCGGTTTGCGTACAACAACGTTGAGCACTTTGTCCTGTTTAACTTCTAATCCCAGCTTCTTCGCTGTCTCAACGATGTATGCTGATATTTTCTTTTCGTTTTTAGAACCGCGTGGAATTTTGCTGATTTCAGCAAAGTATTTCCAAACTAATTCCGGTTTCAGACCTGATAATGAATTTGACATATCAACCTCTTTATTTGTTTAGAGAAACACCTCTATTATTGAACTTTGCTCAAGTTAATGAGCTTGTAATATTAAATTCACATAATAAGTTCATCGCCTGTTTGTATGTTGAGTCATTGATTAACTATGCAAAGTTTATTCATATATTACATCATCGCTGTTGGCGGTGCAGGTTCATCTGCTCTGCCTGCTTTAGAAAGCGGAACATAAATCAAATATAAAGCTAAAATAACGAATATAGGAATCGCCAGCCACGATGCGATTGATTGGAACATTTCAATTGTCCAGAATTCCGCTTTTTGGCCCATCTGGTCTTTGATAAAGACTACCGTTGCAATGAAGAGCCCCATTAATGCCTCACCTGCAATTAATCCAGACGCAGACAAGATACCTGCATTTTCAACTCTGGCCTTTTGAGCATCGTTGTAGCCACGCTTTGATGCACGTTTATCAACAAACCCACGAATCAACCCACCGATGAAGATTGCAAATGTTGTTTCAAGCGGAAGATACATTCCAACAGAAAACAACATCGGGCTTTTTACTTTTATCAGGATCAGTGCAATTCCTAAAGCGATACCGACGATAACTAACGGCCAAGCCATTTCACCGCCGACAATTCCTTGTGATAAAGCAGCCATTAATCCGGCTTGTGGCGCAGGAAGATTACCAGAACCAAATCCGCCAGTTAAAGGATGGCTTGCTAAATCTGAATTGTGAAGAATGTACAATGGAAAGAACATTACAAGTCCAGCAAGCACGACACCAATAATATCTCCAATCTGCATTTTTGATGGAGTGCCGCCGAGAATGTGACCAACTTTAAGATCTTGTAGCATCTCACCTGCTACTGCTGATGAAACGCATACAACAGCTGCAACACCAAGGACTGCAGCAACCCCCTGCGTACCTTTTACACCGACCACAACCATCGTCAGAGCTGCAACGACAGTTGTAGCAAGCGTCAATCCGGAAATAGGATTATTCGATGAACCAATCATTCCGACTAAATTTCCAGAAACAGCGGCAAAGAAGAAACCAGTCACCAACATCACGACAGCAGCAAGAACTGCACCAAGAATCATATTTGTAAAATAAAAATAAAGTCCAATCATCAGTGCGAAAATAATTATTATACCAAGAATGACAACCTTAAACGATAAATCTTTCTGAGTGCGTTCTGTTGCAGCAGTTGCCGTGGCAGATTTCTTTACGTCGTCAATGCCGCGTTTGATGCCTAGAATCAAATTCTTCCGCATTTTCCAAAGTGTGTAACACGCACCGACAAGCATTCCGCCGACTGCAATTGGGCGCACGATGTAACGGTATAAATGCCCAGTAATTGCAGCCCATGCCGCAAGAGAATCTCCATTGCTTGTAACAAGATATTTATCAATCATTTGCGGACCTAGGAAAAACACGAGCAATGGAACAAATAATCCCCACGCTAAAACACCTCCTGCGAAGTTTAAAGCGCCAAGTTCTGGTCCGATTATATAACCAACACCAATATATGCTGGCGTTGCCGCTGGAGCGGAAATTGTGGTTATACCGCCGCCAAGAATTTTTTCAGAGTCGGGTTTCAATCCAAGTTTCACAAAAGATTCTTTTAAACGTCCAACCATAACTTGAAAATCATTCGATGAATGAAATATTCCCAAACCATCCATCAGTTTAATGACTGCACCTACACCCATTGCTTTGAAAAGCGAAATCGCAGCATCTGCACCGCGTTGACCTGCTTTGTGAATTTCCGATGCCGCAACGGATTCTGGAAACGGCAGAGTCTGGTCTTCAACCATCACACGCCGAAGAACCGTAACGAACATTATTCCAAGCACACCGCCAAGAATCATCAGAGCTACAGCGGTAAGATACTCCGTGAACATACTTTGCGATGTGAAATTCCAAATTCGCAGGATTACAAATGCAGGAATAGTAAAAATAGCGCCAGCGGCTACCGACTCACCAATGGAACCGACTGTTCTTGCGAAATTTTCTTCAAGAATGGACCCTTTCATAATTTTTAATAGAGCCATACCGATGACTGCCGCTGGATATGTTGCCGCAATTGTCATTCCCGCTTTTAAACCCAGATATGCATTTGCAGCACCTAGAACAACACACATCACCAAACCTATGAGCAGCGCTCTGATAGTAAATTCTTTCATATTCGTGTTCGACGGAACATATGAAATAAATTTCTTCTCGCTGACTCCATTATTAACATCTGCCATACGTTACTCCTTGTGTTTGAGTTTCTCGATACCTCAATGGATAAAAATTGCTTTTGTAATGTACCAAGCCATTTGCGGATTTTCCTGCAAACGGCGTGTTGAATAGGCGTACCATTGTTCACCAAATG
>JBEKLV010000071.1:0-12013 GCA_050008835.1 Bacteroidota bacterium
TGCTCCATAATGGAATTTCGCTATCGCCGTGTTCGCCTACGATGTACGCGTGTACACTTCGCGTATCGACTTCGTAATATTGTCCGAGCAAAAACCGGAACCGCGCGGTGTCGAGAATTGTACCGGAGCCGATTACTTTTTCCGGCGGCAGATTAGATTCTTTCAATGAAATGTAGGTGAGAATATCAACCGGATTTGTTGCAACTAAAATTATACCACCCGGATTATGTTTTACTACTTCAGGAATAATCGAACGGAAGATCGCAGCATTGCGTGCAAGTAGATCAAGCCGCGTTTCGCCCGGTCTTTGAGATGTGCCTGCCGTGATTACCACGACCTTTGAGCCTGCGAGATCGAGATAATTGCCCGCTGTTATTTTCATCGGCTTGGTAAAGGAAAGTCCGTGATTCAAATCCATCATTTCACCGACAGCTTTATCTGCGTTTGCATCAACGAGCACGAGCTCTGAAGCAATTCCGCGCTGCATTAAAGTATAAGCAAACGATGAACCAACTAATCCTGTGCCAATCAATCCTACTTTTTGTGAACGATTATTTTCTGTAATCATCTATACGCTCCATGATTATGTGTCGAATATACTAATTTATCTAACATCTCCTTAATATTTCAAACGTGAAATACAGCATGTTGGTTCCAGTTCGGAATGATTCTACTTATAGGTTTCGTTGCATTGCAGGTGATTTCTTTGTACATTTCTTACGGTTGCTGAATAAGAGTGCCACCGAGCCGCCCGCAGGTTCATTTATGAATTTGTTGCGTGGCTCGATTCGTTTTTGTATGAAATTTTTGGAACGGACGAGGTCTTTTCTTCGTCTCAATTAAGTTAAGTATTTGTCAATCAAGTTGGAGGAAAAAAGCGTGGATATTAAGACTATTAACGAAATGATTCAGCGCGAAAGCGTATTTGTCGAATCGCTGACCTCGGAAGTCGGCAAGGTCATAGTCGGTCAAAAACATATGGTGGATCGATTGCTCATTGGCTTGCTATGTAACGGGCACATTCTGTTGGAAGGCGTGCCCGGACTGGCAAAGACACTCGCCATTAAAACGCTGGCGGCGGCAATCAATGCAAAATTTCAGCGTGTGCAATTTACGCCAGATCTATTGCCCGCCGATCTTATAGGTACAATGATTTATAATCAAAAAGATGGAAAATTCTTTACGCGCAAAGGGCCTATCTTTGCGAATTTCATTCTTGCCGATGAAATCAACCGCGCACCCGCGAAAGTGCAAAGTGCTTTGCTCGAAGCGATGCAGGAACGTCAAATAACAATCAGTGAAGAGACATTCAAATTAGAAGAACCATTTCTTGTGCTCGCGACCCAAAACCCTATAGAGCAGGAAGGAACATATCCGCTTCCCGAAGCGCAGGTCGATCGTTTTATGCTGAAGGTAAAAATCGGTTATCCATCGCGCGAAGAAGAACTGACAATTATGCGGCAGAATATTTCGGGCGATGAAAAAGCAGTGAAGCATGTTGTGTCCACAAAAGACATTCTATCTGCACGCGAAGTAGTAAAACAAGTTTATATGGACGAGAAGATCGAGCGATATATTCTTGACATTGTCTTTGCAACTCGCGAACCGAAGAATTTTAAATTAGATAAACTTGCACCGCTCATTAGTTATGGTGCATCTCCGCGCGCGTCCATCAATTTGGCTCTTGCATCAAAGGCGCATGCGTTCATCAAGCGGCGCGGATACGTAATCCCTGAAGATGTGCGTGCTATTTGCCCGGATGTAATGCGTCACCGCATTGCCGTTACATATGAAGCTGAGGCGGAAGAGATTACACCAGAGCAGGTAGTGATGGAAATTTTAAATCACGTGGAAGTTCCATAGACCACTGATAGTTAAATGGAAACAAAAGAACTTCTCAAAAAAGTCAGACAGTTGGAAATTCGTACAAGGGGACTTGTGAACCAAGTCTTCTCCGGAGAGTACCATTCCGTCTTTAAAGGACGTGGCATGGAATTTTCAGAAGTGCGCGAGTACCAATATGGCGATGACATGCGAATGATCGATTGGAACGTGACTGCGCGGTTCAATCATCCTTTCGTCAAGATTTTTGAGGAAGAGCGTGAACTGACAGTTATGCTGGTGGTTGATATGAGCGGTTCACAGTTTTTCGGTTCGCAATCTGCGCTGAAGAGGGACGCGGCTCTTGAGTTGAGCGCTATCCTCGCTTTTTCGGCGATGAAAAATAATGATAAAGTTGGATTGATTCTCTTCACAGACCGTATTGAAAAATTTGTGCCGCCGCGAAAAGGTCGCGGGCATGCATTGCGAATCGTGCGCGAACTGCTTTCATTTGAACCAACGCGTCCGGCAACAAGCATTAAAACGGCTTTGGAATATCTTAATCATGTCCAGAAAAAACGCAGTATCGTTTTTGTTCTTTCTGATTTTATGGACAGTAATTATGAAGCGGCTCTACGTATTGCCGGAAAACGCCATGATTTAATCGGCGTAGTTTTACAAGATCCACGCGAGAATGAACTTCCTGGCGTTGGGCTTATGCATTTACGCGACGCTGAATCCAGCGCTAGCAGACTTGTGGATACTTCCGATGCACAAGTTCGATTTCTCTATAAGCAGTTTGGTGAACGGACACGGGAAGCGCGCAAATCATTGTTCGTCAAATCACGATTGGACGATGTTCTGATTCGACTTGATCAACCCTATATCAAACCGTTGGCAGACTTTTTCAAGTTAAGGGAAAGAAGAAAGTGATGATTAGAAAAGTATTCTTCTTTTTCTTCCTTCTCTCAAGCACTGTACTTGCACAAGAAGTTCGGTTGACTGCTAAAACCGAGGTGGATACTTTTCGACTTGGCAGTTGGATAGATGTGCACGTGAAAGGAAAGTTTGATGCAACAATCGATACAATCGCCCCTGTAGTGAAAGATAGTGTTGGTTTACTTGAAGTTATTCAAGTAGAACGAAATGGTACAGAGCCAAAATGGTTAATCCGGTTGTCGACGATTGACTCCGGGAAAATATTTTTACCGCCTATCGAGTTCGATTATAAAGTCAAAGGGGACACCGGCACGCACAAGGCGTTCACAAATTCGTTGTTGCTGAATATCGCAGGCGTTACCATTGACCCTAAAGGTGAGATTAAAGACATAAAACCACCGATGAGTGCGCCATGGCTGTTTGAAGATTTTTTACCTTATCTTATCGCGTTGATTGTTATTGCAACGCTTGTCGGCGGATTCTATTATTATTGGCGGAAGAAAAAACAAAAACAAGATTTGCTAGCAAATATCAAAGTGATAATTCCACCGCACCGTGAAGCGCTGACGGCGCTGCGTATACTCGAAGAGAAAAAACTGTGGCAACAGGGATTGGTAAAACAATACTATTCGGAAGTAACTGAAATCATTCGGCATTTCTTTGAACGGCGGTGGAGCATCATCGCGTTGGAGTTGACAACAGACGAAATTCTTATGCAAATGAAACACATTCCGGATGCCTTGAAAGTATGGAAAGAAATGGATTCTTTTTTTATTACTGCAGATCTGGTAAAATTTGCGAAGTACGAACCTTCGCCTGCCGAGCATGAAAATGAAATGCGTTCAGCATACGAAATTGTGCGAATGATGGTACCGAAAGCACCGGTCGAAACAGAACCGCAACCGCAACTGCAGGAGGCAACTGACGATGCTGGGTGATAAATTTGCCAATCCTGAGTTTCTGTGGTTGCTTCTGTTGCTGCCTGCGATCAGTTATTATCTTTGGTGGCGCCGCAAGAAATTAACCGTGACATTACAATTTTCGTCACTTCAAATTTTCAAAAACATTCCGCAAACATTGCTTGAACGATTACGCCACGTTCCTCTTGCATTCCGTCTGCTGGCGATTGCAGTTTTTATTGTTGCGCTTGCGCGTCCGCAGTCCGTATTAGACAAACAGAATATTTCAACGGAAGGGATTGACATCGTATTGGAACTCGATCTCTCCGGCAGTATGTTAGCGGAAGATTTTAATCCTAACCGCATTGAAGCGGCAAAGCAGGTCGCATCGGAATTCATCGACGGACGAACCAATGATCGCATAGGACTGGTTGTTTTTGAATCTGAGAGTTTTACTCAATGTCCGTTAACAACTGATTACCCGGTACTGAAGAACCTATTGCGGGAAGTAAAGAGCGGGATGATCCCCGATGGAACCGCCATTGGTTTGGCAATCGCGAATGGCGTCAACCGCCTGAAAGACAGCAAGGCAAAAAGCAAAGTCATGATTTTGTTGACAGATGGTGTCAACAATCGCGGTGAAATTGATCCGATAACAGCGGCAAGGATTGCAGCAACATATGGCATTCGTATTTATACGGTTGGCGTTGGGGCGCAGGGTGAAGCGCCGTACCCAGTGCAGACACAGTTTGGAATTCGCAGGCAATTAATTCCTGTCGATCTAGATGAAAAAGGATTAACGCAAGTTGCTGATATGACTGGTGGAAAATATTATCGCGCTACAGACAATCGGAAACTGAAAGCGATCTATAAAGAAATCGATCAGCTTGAGCGAACAAAGATTGAAGTAACTGCCTACAAACGGTACTCAGAATTATATGGCGGATGGTTGTTAGCTGGATTGTTAGCGGTGCTCGTCGAGGTCGGATTGAGCGTTACTGTGTTGAGGAGAAATCCGTAGTTATGTTACGTTTTGAACATCCTGAATATCTCTGGTTTTTGCTTTTGGTTCCTGCGCTTGGCGTCGGATTTTTCTTTTTAAATATATTGCAGAGGAAACAATTGCGCCGGTTTGTTGGCGAAGTGCTCCTTCCGCAGCTTGCACCGGAAGCAAGTCTGGCGATGCGCATCATAAAACAAGCACTCGTGTCGCTCGCAATTGCGTGTTTGATTCTTGCCGTTGCTAATCCGCAAGTTGGTACGCGTCTAGAAGAAGTGAAACGAGAGGGCATTGATCTGTTTGTTGTTTTAGATGTCTCTTTAAGCATGAAGTCGGAAGATATACGCCCAAGCAGATTAGAAAAAGCCAAGCTTGATGTGTCTGATTTATTAAGAAAACTTTCAGGCGATCGTGTCGGTATGATCGTTTTTGCTGGTGATGCATTTGTGCAATTTCCACTTACCGCTGATTACGCTGCGGCTGATTTATTTATATCTGCTATTGATGTGGATGCAGTACCTGTGCCGGGCACTATGATCGGCAGTGGAATAGAAGTTGCACTTAAATCTTTTTCTAACGATGTGCCCACGCAGAAAGCTATTGTGGTTGTTTCTGACGGTGAAAATACCGAAGGCGATGTAATGGGCGCAGTAGAAGATGCGAAGAAAGCTGGTGTACGAGTTTATTCTGTCGGCATGGGAACGCCGGAGGGGGGACCAATTCCCGTTCTCAATCAAAACGGTGTCCGTGTTGATTATAAGCGCGATCAATCGGGAAGCATTGTCCTCTCTAAATTGGATGAAACAATGCTGCAGCAAATTTCGGTTACAACCGGTGGCTCCTATCACCGCGCTACGAGCGGCGGCAACGAGATTGACGACATCTTCAAAGAATTAGCTTCGTTAGAAAAAGTTGAATTTGGAACGAAGCAAATAACCGGATATGAAACGCGGTATCAATATCCATTGGCATTTGCGATTTTATTTTTGATAATCGAAGTTATGCTTTCAGAAAAGCGAACCAAGTTAGCCGTTTGGTTCAAAAAACTTCTCCCTGCTGCAGTAACAGTATTTCTGCTTGCATTTTTATCTGCACGCGCAAATGCGCAAACGGTTCGTTCACACATTAGTGAAGGTAATCAGGTGTATAGTAAAAGTAAATACACTGATGCTGAAGTAGAATATAAGAAAGCATTAGAGAAAAATCCGAAATCGAAAGAAGGGCAATTTAACCTAGGAAATTCGTATTATAAACAGCAGCGGTACGACGAAGCAATGCGAGAATATGGCAACTCTGGTGTTGCGATGAAATCACCTCAAGAACGTGCAGCAACATTTTACAATGCAGGCAACTCGCTCTATCAATCCAATAAATATCAAGATGCGATAAATGCGTATAAACAATCACTTCGCTTGAATCCGAATGATGAAGACACACGTTACAACTTGCAAATGGCGCGCGCAAAATTAGCCCAGCAGCAGCAGCAACAAAAACAGCAGAATAAAGATCAGAAACAGGATCAGAATAAAAATCAGCAAAAACAAAATCAACAGCAAAATCAGCAAAATCAACAACAAAATCAGCAGCAGCAAAAGCAAGAAGAGGCAAAGCAAGATCAAACACGCCAACAAATGCAGAAGAATCAAATGCCTAAGCAAGAAGCTGATAGAATTTTAGATGCAATGCGCAACAACGAAAAGGAAGTTCAGAAAAATCTTCGCAAGCGGGAAGCAGTGCACGTAAAAGTGGAGAAAGATTGGTAATAAGGCTATCAGCAAAAGCGAAAAGCTGAAGCTAACAGTAAAACAGACCTGTATAAAAAGATGTACAATAGAATTCAAAAATATTCATTTCTTTTTTTTGTTGGTGTTATAATATGTCTCGGTGCAACCGTTGCCTTTGCGCAAGACGGCACATTCATTGCTGCGGCAGAGCCAGCGCGAATTGCGGCCGGTGAACAATTTCAAGTCACATTTACGTTCGATGGAAGTGATTATAACAGTGTTAGAAATTTTAAAGCACCGGATTTTGGACAATTCGTTGTGATATCCGGCCCGAATCAATCAACAAATATGCAATGGGTTAACGGGAGGATGTCGGCTTCCATCGGCTATACATATATTTTATATGCGCGTCAATCTGGAAAAATAACAATCGGCTCAGCGACGATTGAATATAAAGGTAAGACACTGAGGTCTGAACCAATTCAAATAGAGGTCTCGCAAGGAAAGCCAAAGCAACAGCAATCTCAATCTAATCAATCTACTACCGATGCAGGCGACAATCTTATCATCAAAACTTTTGCAGACAAACAACGTGTGCGGCAAGGCGAACAACTGATAGTTACATTCAAATTGTACACGCGTGTCTCTGTAACCGGATATGACCTCGCAAAAGCACCGACATTTGATGGGTTTTGGAGCGAAGATTTTGAGATGCCAAAGCAACCGGCTCAGATAACAGAAACGTTGAACGGTAAACAATATCGGACGATAGTAATAAAGAAGACGGCATTGTTCGCGACACAAGCAGGTAATTTAAAAATTGCACCGCTCGAAGCTCGCTGTGCCGTACAAGTGCAGTCCAAGCGGCGCAGCAATGATCCATTCGATCAGTTCTTTAATGATCCATTCTTCCAGCAAGTACAAACTGTGAATATGGATGTGAAATCTAATCCGCTGACAATTATTGTTGATCCGATTCCAGCAAATGCACCATCAGGATTTTCCGGGGCTATAGGACGATTCGCCTTTAATGCAAACGTAGATACACGAAACGTTAAGGCAGGAGATCCCATCACACTTCGTATTTCTGTGTTTGGTTCCGGCAACATTAAGTTAGTGACGCTGCCGAAACCGCAGCTCCCTGCTGATATGGAATCGTACGAGCCAAAGATTTCAGAAGAAATTTCGCGCGATGGCGGAATTATTCGCGGAAAAAAAATAGCAGAGTATCTTTTGATTCCGAGAAATGCAGGTCAACGTGTACTAGAACCGATGCAGTTTGTGTATTTCGATCTTGATAGGAAAGAATACGTCGCTCTTCGCTCGCCAAAATTTGAATTCTCTATTTCACCGGGAAAAGATTTTTCAAGTTCCGGTATCAGCCTGACTGCGAAAGAAGACGTGCAGATGCTTGGTGAAGATATTCGATTTCTCAAACTCTCCATCGGTCATCTCCAAAGTGCAGACGAAATCAAATCGTCATGGTGGTTTGTACTTGGAGTTGTTCTTCCACCGTTAGCATTTGCCGGCGCATGGCTCTACCGTAAACGAATGGAAAAAATTTACGGTGATATGCCACGGCTTTTGTTTGAGACAGCTGGACGTGAAGCGACACGCCGTTTGAAGAAAGCACGTGCATTGCTTGAACAAGGCAACACCGAAAGTTATCATGCAGAAATTCTAAGAGCCCTGATGGTGTATCTTGAACATAAACTTCGCACACCAAAAGCAAAATTTGTGATGGAAGAAGCAGTAGTGCAGTTAAAGCAAAATGGTGTAAACGAAGAAGTAGTTCAATCATTGAAGATATGCATGGAGCGCGCGGAATTTGTCCGTTATGCGCCAGGATCAGATACAACGGAGGCTCGAAAGGAATTACTCGATATCGCCACTAATGCCATCAACGGTATTGAGCAGTCGTTTGGCAAGCGAGGCAATATATGAAACACAAGCACTTGATTTTATTTGTAGGTATAATTCTATTTTTAAATTGCAAGGTGTCGGCACAAACTCTGGATGATGTTTTCAACCGCGGCAATGAATTGTATCGCGCCGGTAAATATCAGGAAGCGGTAAAAGAATACGAAAGTATTATCAAGCAAAGCAAGTTGAGCGCTGAATTGTATTTCAATCTCGGTAATGCGTATTACCGTGATAAACAGCTTGCACGAGCGATCCTTTCGTACGAACGCGCGGCGCAGTTGCATCCAAATGATCCCGATATAGAACACAATTTAAAATTAGCGTATTTGAGAACAGTTGATCGTATCGAAGCTGTGCCTGATATGTTTCTAATTCAATGGACGCATGCTGTTGGATCTCTGATGCCGACTGAAACTGTTCGCGTTATATTTATTTTTAGTTGGATGTTGCTCTTTGGTTCGCTCGCAACGATGTACTTAGTTCGGTACCCAGGAATTCTTCGTGCAATACGTATTTTGTTCTTTATTTCTTGCGCATTGGTTATGCTCTCCGCAGTAATGTTAGGTATTCAATCATTTCGGGATACAGCACAGGATAAAGCAATAATTATTGCGCAGACTGTTACTGCGAAATCATCTCCGGATGTAAAAGCTGTCGATGCATTCGTAATTCATGAGGGAGTGAAAGTGAAATTAACTGATGCGGTCAGTGAGTGGGTGAAGGTAACGCTTGCTGACGGAAAGATCGGATGGATTCTGATTGATCAATGCGAGCGGATCTAAATCAGCGTTTTTAAAAAGAATAGTAGTCCTGTCTAAATCGATTTCCTTTGTTTGTATCTTAAGTACCATTGCTGCGTTTTTTTCCAAAACCCTAATCTATCTGTCCATGGAAAAATCTGTGTGCGGCGAATCTCGAACAAGTCTTCATAAAACTTAAGCGGACCACTGTTTGTTGCAATGCCAAATTTGTATCCAGTTTCGGCGGCAGTAGATTTTATTATTTCATTGACGGCACCGTAGGGATATGCAATAGAAATAATTTTTCTTCCCGTCAGCCGTTCGATTACTTGTTTTGATTCAACAAGTTCTTTTCTAATCTGTTCCAGTGAACATTGAGAAAGGTTCGGATGAGTAACGGTGTGCGAGCCAAATTCAATACCTGCCGTAGACATCTCACGTATTTGTTTATCATTTAACAGTGGCGCCTTTGGTTCGTCGATGTCCCAGAAATTAGTTCGCCGCTTCGCGTTGGCAACAAGAAAGACCACAGCCGAAAATCCAAATTTCTTCAACAGCGGAAATGCGAATGTATAATTATCTTCGTATCCGTCGTCAAAAGTCAGGATAATAGGTTTCTTTGGCAATGTGAATTCGCGATTGAGAAAAAGCTGATATTGTTCAAATGTAATCGATGAATAACCGCGCTGTCTGAGTGAAATAAGATTTTGTTCAAAGGATTGTGCTGTGACCCAAATACCATGGTGTGAATATTTTTGTGTTTCAGACACAATACGGTGATACATCAGCACAGGAATGGAAGTGGGAGATGTTTTTACTGCAATAGCAGATTGATACACTGCGTTTATCTTCTTTTCCACAATATTGATATCGCATGTCTCCTGTACGCATTTCTGCAAGTTCTGCGTATTTGTTGTTTGTGATTTGTTGAGAATCGCAGCCAGATCCTTGACAACTATTTCAACATTAGTTATCCGTGGAATTCCCGTATCGCCAAAATTTGTATGGCGCACCTCTTCATAATTATCCGGTGTAACCAATCCCTCATAATTGCTTTCGCCAAATGCAATGGTAGGTTTGCCCACCATCAGCGATTCCATTACAACGCGTCCAGCTCCGATGACAACATTCGCAATGCGCAGAAAAGGAACAAGATCGCTTTGGAATTCTCTGAGTACAATACTCGTCTTGCCAAAACGGTTCTGCATTTGCTGAACTCGATGTTGAATATCTGCCGGAATATTCAATCCGCCGATAATTTGAAGAGAGCAGGGTACATTCTTCGCTAATTCGGGATAGACTTCTGAAACAAGAAATCTTACAATATCGCCTTTGGGGCCAGAGAATCTTCCTACAAAGAGCAGAATTGGAATCTCAGGCGGCACTCCGAAAATATTTAAGTCTGATTGAGTTGATGCTGCGCTAATCCAACGTTGTGTTTCAAATCCGTTGGGAATTGCCGTAATATGTTTAGGATCAAGATTAAGCTCATGAACGAGATGTTCTCTCAAGCTTTCACTCACCACAATAATATTGGTTCCGTACACGCTCCAAGATCTACTGCTCAAATGCAGATGCTGCCTACCATGTACTGTGGAAACAAACGGTATACTGGTAAAGAGTGTTGCGAGATTACACACCCAGCTTGCCGCCCGCGAGTGCCCATGCACAATGTGAATATTTTTTTCTCGAATCAGATGAATAAGAAATACAATGTTCCGAAGTCGTTGAAGATATGATCTTTTTCCGATCGGCTGCGCAATGAAATCGCTTTCAAACGGGATATGTAGTGTATCAGAAACTATTGTTACTGAATGCCCGAGACGCCGCTGTGCAGAAGCAAGTGTAATTGCATATACCTCCGCACCGGTCACCTCAAACTGAGAGAGGACATGGAGAATATTCATTCAATAAAACGCTCTCCATTAGGCAAGTGCGTTTTTCACAGTTGCTTCTAATGATTCACGCGTAAACGGTTTTGCCAGGTACGCTCTGACACCCATTTGTTTGGCACTTCGTACAAAGAACTCGTCTTCCAGGGAACTTATCAATACGTACGGAACAGATTTTAATTCTGCGCCGTATGTACCGGCGACAATTTTTTCATAAAAGGAGAAACCGCTCATCATGCCAACGCCCAGGTTGACGTCGCTGATAATTAAAGACGGTGTAACTTTCTGTATCTCCGGCAAAGCGGTCTCTGCTGTGGCTGCCGTGATAACGGTCTTGTACGTTTTCTTAAGAATATGTTCTACATATTTACGGATAGATGGATCGTCATCGATAACAACAATGACGGCTGTATCGTCCGGTATGCCCAATTCTTTTTTGGTACGTTTTGTAATAGAAATATGTTCATCATCTGATATATTAAAGAATTGCTGCAGGTTTTTGAGATGCATTAAGTCTTCCTCGGATGGATTACCGCTTTGCCAGAGTTTGCGTACTGCATCAATGTAAGCACTTACCTGTACCGAGCGTTCTCCTTCCATATGTTCTGTGTCGCTGATGGAAAATGAAATTTTAAGCGATTGCAACAGTGAAGACTGCATTTCCGCAGGAACAGCTAACTGCATCATCAATTTCATCATTGTTCGGTATGAATCAAGTTCTCGCTGTTTCGATTTGTCGCGCTCACGCTCTAACAACGAATCTCGCTCTTCTTCCATATGATGTATCAATTCGTCTTGTGCGCGCTTCTGTTCCTCTTTCATTTTGAGGAACGCTTCTTCCTGAATTATTTTTCGCTCTTCTTCGGCGGTTTTATATTGTTGAAGTTTTGCTTCGTACTCTGCCCGAACACTGTCAGCACCGGCTACGGTATTAACATAAGATGTGCCCGGCACTGTTTGCTGGATTTGTGCTATTAATCTCTTTTCAAGCTCTTCAATTTTTCGCGCAGTATCTTTTTCAATAGCGGTAATATCTTTGTGCGCTACCTCTTGCACTTCACTCACGGATGCTTTG
>JBEKLV010000072.1:0-11945 GCA_050008835.1 Bacteroidota bacterium
TGATGTCACCATCGGCGGGAATTTGACGAATAACAATACATCAGCTATAGTCGGTCTCAATGTCGGTGGTTATCAAACTCAAGTGCTCACACAATCCACTGGTTTTGTAGGCAGCACAGATCAGACTATTACCGGGACGGCTTCTAATCTTACTAACTTTGCAGATATGGATGTTTCCACTGCTGCTGGTCATAGCCTATCTTTAATCAGCAGCAATATCACCGTGAACGGTGATTTGACATTAACCTCCGGCACGTTGAATGACAATGGAAATACAATAGCCTTGCTTAACAATGTTGACAACAACGCCACTCACTACAGTTCTTCAACAAGCGGTGGAATGATTATTAATGGGACAATTATCCAGGGGATTACAGGAAGCGGAAACGGGGTTTTCGGTAATATTCAAATCAACAACAGCGGTCATGGAGTTAATATGACCGACAATTCAACGATTAACGGTCAGCTCAAATTTACAAACGGTTATCTTTATATCGGCAATTATGCTCTGGCGTTTGGAGAAGGCGCTTCAATTGTAGGTGCAGACGGAACAAACCATATAAATCTTAATGGTGCGTCGAGTGATGCAGGAGTAACAAAGAGATTCCCGACAGGTGCTTCATCCTTCACTTTTCCCATTGGGGATAACGGGAAATACACTCCTTGCACATTTAATTTTACATCAAATACGAATTCATCTGGAGCAACTATCACTGTCATTCCTGTAAATGCTTTGCATCCAACAATTAATCCTGCGGGATATACCAATTATTTGAAATATTATTGGAAGGTAGCAGCGACAGGATTTCCATCATCAACATACAATGTTACGGAAACGTACACCTATATCCCTGCAGACACAACTGGACATCCTGCGAATATTGAACGGTGCGATAACTCTACATCCGCATGGACAACCGTGTCGCCAGGAACAATAAGTTCTCCAACATTTTCATTTAGCTGTACTACGCTCTTAGATGGATCATACACGATTGGAGATATTTTTAGTTCATTACCAATATTATATAGCACGAAATCAGGAAATTGGAATGATGCAACAGTATGGAATCCCTCCTATGTCCCTAATGGCCACTCGGTTGTTATCAATGCCGGCCACACTGTGACTCTTAGCGTTAATGGGGCGATTGCATCTTCAGTCGATATCGAAGGAGTGCTCGATGCTACGAATACAGTATCACATAATATCGGACAGGTATCAGGGACGGGAAAAATAAGGATGTCACCTACGGGCAGCGCTATGTTTGCATTCCCAGGCGGATCATACGATGCATTTCTTGCGAACTCAACAAGTACTGTTGAGTTTTACGGGAACACTGATGGCACAATGCCTTTAGATCCGGGAAATATAAATAAGCCTTATCAACAAGTAATATTCTCAGGAATCGGCAAAAAGTACATCAGTAGCGTTGATACAAAGATTAACGGCAACCTGACAATTTCCGATGGAAGCAAATTGGATAATACTCTATACAATAAAGACCTTTTCATCCTTGGAAACTGGATTGATCAAAACACGAGTACTGCTGGTTTTACTGCTGGAACTGGTACGGTGCGTTTTAGCGGTTCAACAGCACAAAGCATTACGATGTCTGGTAATTCTATGAAGGAAACATTCTATAACCTTGAAATAAATAATACTGCAGGATTAACTATTAATACCGGAACTGTTGATGTGAGCAATCAACTTCTGCTGACATTGGGAAACATTAATTTCGCAAACATCACCAACAATATTTTGACTATTACAAATACCAGTACAAATGCTATTGTTGGTGGAAGCGTTAATTCATTTGTGAACGGACCGCTCAGTAAGAAAATAATCAATGGATCATCTTTCCAATTCCCCGTTGGAGATGCAAATTCATCAAGCCGAAATCGGTTCGGATATATTTCAGTCAATACTACTGCTACATCAGGAACACAGACGTGGACCGCACAATTCTTTGATAAGAATCCTACAACCGCTGGATATGATATTACACAGATGGTATCTCCGTTACAATCAGTTGTGAATAATGAATATTGGAATATTATTGGTCCAACAGGTGGAAGTGCAAATGTTGTTTTGAGCTGGGACCAATATACAGGAATGAGCAGCTCGGCACCAACACGCGCCCTTACAAGGGTGGCCGAATGGGTTGCTTCTTGGAATTCTGTTGGTCAGGTTGTTACTGACAATGGACAGATTTCAGGTACGGTTGCCACTTCGACACTTGTTAGTCTTGGGAATCATATCTTTACAATAGGTGGTGCGAATAATATTGTGCCTCTTCTGATTACTGCTATTTCAAACGGAGATTGGAACAGTGTTACCACATGGAATTATCAGGTGCCGACATCAATGGATACAGTACATATCAGCAATAATATTGCAATCACTTTAAACACGAATGCAACAGTAACGAAGTTAATTGTGGACAATGGCGGATCGTTTGATAATAGCGGTAGTTTTAATGTGATCAACAATGTATATATCGGTTCCGGTTCCAATCTCAAAATCGAATCCGGCGCTTCTATTTCCGTTGGAAAAATTATTCTCGCTAATGGAGCGAACTATATCAACCTCAGCAGCAGCGCACCGACACTTCAGGTGATGTGTACGATCAGTGGAACCGAAGGGTGGCGTATGCTCGCCGCTCCCAACACAGTTACTGTCGGTTCGATGTTCGCAAGTCCCTTCGTAACGCAGGGTTTTACGGGGTCGACTTATCCGTCACTGCAACCTAATCTAATGTGGTGGGATGAAACGAGCCAAGGAACTTCGTTGCAGGCGTGGAGACAACCCTCAGGCAATTCCGATGCTGTCACACTGGGAAAGGGTTACATGTACTATGTATTTAATGGTGCACTCAGACCCGATGTAGCCAGCAACTACAGCGATGTCCTTCCGTTGACGATGACAGCCACAGGGACGGAAGAACCGCTTAATCCTACAGCATTTGACTTCAACGTGACAGCCACTGCTCGATCTGCAACCTCACATGATACTACATATGTCGATACGAATGCTGTCGATTATGGATGGAATCTGATCGGCAACCCGACGCCTAACACGATCGACTGGAATGCATCTTCAGGGTGGACAAAGACGAACATGGATGGAACAATCTATATTTGGGATCCAGCTACCAGCAGTTACAAGTATTGGAATGGCACCACGGGAAATCTTGGAAGCGGAAAGATCGCGCCTTTTCAGGCGTTCTGGGTGAAAGCAAATGCTACCAGTCCCTCATTGAAATGCGACAACGGTGTAAAAACATCCGGAGGCGCGTTCCTAGGAAAAATAGCCACACGTAATAGCAAGTTGGCATCCGTTTCATCGGACTCCACTGCACAGAAAAACACGAGCATCGCTAAATTGGCCTCTCTTCAAAAAAGCACATCTGGCGAAGCAGATACGAGTGTCGCAGGAACAACGCCCATTCTCGGATTAGAGCTATCGGCCAATGGACAGCAAACGCAAGCCTATCTGATGTTTAGCCCTATTGGAAAGTTGACATACGATCCATACGATGCCTTCAGTCTTGTTCCGCTCTCCGATAATTATCTGATACTATACTCCGTTGCCGGAACAGATCAGCCAGCCATGCAGATCCAGAATTTACCAGATACGGGATATACACAGCCCTTTGCACTTCCATTGTACGTTGGTGGCACGGTCAGCGGTCAGCCGCTGAGCGGTTCATTTACATTGAGCTGGAAATTTGACGGACAGCTTCCGACGGGCTGGAACATCATGCTCTTGGACGACGCCGCCGGAACAGCGACCTCTATGACAGATGCGGGCGAGTTGACATTCCAGTACACTACACCAACCGACCTGATATCGTCGGGCAGTAGTCTTTTACAAAAGAATTCTAGTGTTGCATCAAGTCGACAATCATTGCACGCATTGCCCCAGCCGGTCGTACAAACAGTGCCAACCGCCAAATTGATGAAGAGCAGCGCTTCCGCGTCCCGTTTCCGTCTGGTTGTCTCTACGAACAATGCTGTATCGGGATATTTACCAATTACTCCTCAATTGGCACAGAACTATCCGAACCCGTTTAACCCGACAACGAACATTACTTTTTCAATTCCAGCGCAAACTCGCGTAACGATCCTAGTATTCAATATCCTCGGCCAGAAAGTTGCCACGGTGACCGACCAGGAATATTCAGCAGGGAGTCATGTCGTAGTGTGGAATGCAACAAACGTTACCAGCGGCGTATATTTTTGCAGAATGAACGCGGCAGATAAAACACAAACTAAAAAAATGGTCGTATTACGATGATGGGACATTTAAAATATTTATTTGCGATCAGCTTGCTTATCGGTTACATTGCAGATGCACAAAATACGGGTCAGGTTGTGGCGAAGATCACTGCCTCCGCAAATGTTGTGGGCAATGTAGATCTGATTGTGATGAAGGATCTAGAATTCGAGGTCAGTAATCTCTCATCGACAGATCTCATTGTGGATCCACAAAGAGACGCACATTCAGGACAGATAAAAATCGCCGGCTATCCGAATAGTCTCGTGCGGATTACGAATGAAAAGCAAACGATTCTACAGCACGAAAATGGCCAATCACAACTTTACTTCACCTACAATGTCAGCGGAAGTACTGATAATGTCCAGGTGAAATCGATCCTTCTCACGCAGAATAATGAGGTCAAGTTAAGTGATGGGGGAGTGTATTATCTGTGGGTGGGAGGGCAGGTTTCAGGCCTGGAAAATATCATACCCGGTAATTATACTATGGAACTGAAAATCGACGTAGAATACATTTTATGATCTCGTTTACACACATATTGAAACAATGGGGAATGCTGATACTGTTAAGTGCGTTTGTTGTCCGCCTTGGAGTTGCACAAAAAATAAATTTTGGTGTTTATACAACTTCTCAGGGGATCTCTTTAACTGTGCCTTCCACACCTGGCTTCTTGGACTTCTGCGCCAGGCAGCAATGGATAGGAAGCGGCAGCTCAGCAACTGTAACAATTTCATTGAATGACATCGAAACTCAGTATATCAAAATTATAGGTGATGCGACGAGGGATATTACAGTAACAGTATCCGCTCCTATATACATGATTACTGGCGAAGGAGGACCGGGCAAGCAGATACCGTTTACATGCAACTTTGCCTATTCAAATCTCGGAAGTACCGATGCGACCACGGCCCGGTCGAGTGCTGTTCAAGTACCGGGAGGATTCACTGCGATAACACTTCCGATGCTTCGAAGGACTGCGGGTGTACCTGCACCGCCTCCAACTCCTGCGCACGGTGGATATACAGCTCCGCAGGCAACGGCATATCTGTTTTTATATGGAAAATTAGGACCTGTGGGTAGTGTGAACTCAGGAACTTATACTGGAACAATTAATGTATCCGTTAATTATTCAACATATTAGTAGTATGGCTATGACGAATCAACAATTGCATCGCTATGCTGCTCGCATAATCAGAGCTGCGATAGTTGTTTTGATATTGACCGCTGGATTGTCGGGTGAGAGTCAGGCACAAATAAAAGCTTCAATGAAGGTTAAGCTGAATGTTTTGCCATCTGTAAATATTACTAGGATGGATGACGATTTGCGAACTTTGTTTGCAGAAGATATATCGCATTTGAATGAATTGGCATCAGCAAAAAATGGTAATAATGAAGATATCATTAGCCTCGATTTTGGATTCTCTATCTCAGCATACGAAAACTTAACTGTTCTTCTGAGTTTTACAAACCCGGAGCTGTCTGAAAAGAACAAACAGAGTGTATATCCAGTGCGAATTGTCTGTGGATATTTAAATGATGGGACGACTTATTTCACACGGGCGATAATCACAAACGGGAATTCTACGCAATTCAGATTAAGAAATAATAATCTTTTAAAGCGCTCGATGAAACTCAGTGATCCGCTTTTAATCGCATATACATTTTTCTTAGTTCATCATCAGAAAGCCACAATAAGAAATAAAGGCCCATTGCCGGTCTCTACTATTACTCTCGAGTATCTGTAAAAAGGCCCATTCTCTTATATAGATTCATCCTGCAACAAATAGCGATAAAACTCTCTCGACAATTCAACTTTTTAACCTCTGGACTTCGAAAAAACTGTCTCATCTTATGTTCTTTTAAACAATATTTGTCAATGGTTTCATTGTTTAATGTCCTATTATAATACTCAATTAATATAGATACGTTTTCAAAAAATCTTTGTACCAGCAAGATTTAATAATAATAGCCCTGAAAATATTGCAAAAAACCACTCTAAGGATGATTTTTTGACAACCTTGTATCATTATGATACGGAGCTGTCTCAAGAATGCTGATCTTTTTTATAATATCGCGTATTTAAACTAAATATAGTAATTCTCAATATGAGTCAACAATCTCATTATGGGCATAATAATCTATCAAATGCTTGAAAATCGTTAAAATAAAGAAGAATTTGTGTTGGCACGAAGATTGAGGTAAGTAAAGAAAGAAATTGATGGAAACAGAAAACGAAATTAATACAAAATAAAAAAAATCCAATGGAGGTACATATGTTACGGAATTTAGGTTATATAGCAATTGTTGCTTTGATAGCACTTCTGTGCTCACAGCCGACATTAGCACAAACAGGTCTCGGAGCAAATCAAAATCTAACTGCCAGTGCAGTTGTTTATTTGCCACTTTCGATAACGAGCCCTGTTAATTTTACTTTTGGAAATATTATGCTTGGTGGAAATCCGGTCGTGAATCCCCAGACTGGTGTAGCTACAAGCGTTATTTCGGGATCAAGTGTAGGTGGATTGAAAGTAGCCGGTAGTTCAGGATCTCAAGTCCTTTTTACATGGACATCTCAAATTGCCCTGTCTGATGGTGCGAGTCATACTATGAAATATACACCTACTGTATATGGTGGTGCGACTCAAGGTGCTTCAGTACAACTTACAAGTGCTACGACTGCTGTAACTTTAACTGGTGGAAATTGTCAAGTTTGGGTAGGTGGAAAACTGTTTGCTTCAGATGGCACGAGTGTTGTGCCAACAAGTCAAGCATCTGGTACGTATTCCGGAACGCTAAACTTAGCTGTTGATTATTATCAATAAATTAGAAGAAATCACTATAGGGGAAGCCCAAAATCAAAGGGCTTCCCCTTTTTTATGTACTTATATGTCAAATTGTTTATCGTATACATTTGGAAGTAAATTTGATATGATTCGTCAATAGTTTTCATTGTTTAATGTCCCATAATAATATCCAACTAAATAAATGCTTTATTTAATAGTTCTAAAAATATTTTTTAAAAACCATTGCAAAGTACATATATAACGGCTTTGTATCATTATGATACTGAACTTTATTAAGAATTTCGATTTTCTTATAATATCGCATATTTAAACTAAATATGATAATTCTCAATATGAGTCATTAATCTCAATATGGGCAGAAAAATCTATCAAATGCTTGAAAATCGTCAAAATAACAAAGAATTTATGTTGGCACGAAGATTGAGGTAAGTAAAGAAAGAAATTGATGGAAATAAAAAACAAAATTAATACACAATAAATAAACAAATAATTTAATGGAGGTACATATGTTACGGAATTTAGGTTATATAGCAATTGTTGCTTTGATAGCACTTCTGTGCTCACAGCCGACATTAGCACAAACAGGTCTCGGAGCAAATCATGATCTAACTGCCAATGCAGTTATTTATACACCGCTTGCGATATCGAGTCCTATTAACTTTTCTTTTGGAAACATTATGGTAGGTGGTAATCCGATCGTGGATCCCAAGACTGGTGGAGCTACAAGCATTATTTCGGGATCAACTGTAGGTGGATTGAAAGTGGCCGGTAGTGCCGCAGCGCAAGTTCTTTTTACATTTGCGAGTTCAGTTACTCTTAACGGTCCATCAAGTAATACCTTGATATACAAACCCAGTGTAACTGGTGGTGATGTTGGAGCACAAAGTTCTTCAGCAATACTTACAAGTGGTTCGACAGCTGTGACTTTGACCGGTGGCAATTGTCAGGCTTGGGTAGGTGGAGAATTGTTTAAATCAGATGGCACGAGTGCTGTACCAGCAAATCAAGCATCTGGTACGTATAGCGGAACGATAAATTTAGCAGTTGATTATTATCAATAAATTCGAAGAAATCATTACAGGGGAAGCCTAGATCAAAATGGGCTTCCCCTTTTTTATGTTTATACTTATAGGTCAAATTCCATATCGTATACGTTTGAATATGATTTTGCCATAGTAAGTTTCGCGGATATTTGGTTGCATTTATCAGTAGTAATTGCTTAATTATAAGGTCATTCGGGAAACCCTTTTTGTTTAGACTTTCTGAGTGCCTTTTTTTGGATTTTACAGTAGTATCTTGATTGAAAAATGATGGATCTTGTCCACTTATTCTGGAGTTCTAAGATATATTCCAGAAAGGAGAAAATATCAGAATGAAACATTTGTCTTATTGCCGTTTCAAAATATTTATCTACCTGATACCTATAATGTTCTTGGGAACAGAAATACTTCTCGCCCAAGTAACTGTAGCGCCCTCCATACTCTTTATTGATTCGAAGAGCGGAATCGGAAATTTATATATCACAAATAATTCTGCATCTCCTCAAGAAGTGAACGTCAGCTTTGTCTTCGGTTATCCCGATGCAGATAGTGCAGGTAATCCCAAAATGAATTACAATGATACGTTAGCCGCTGGAATATATTCTCTAAACCCAATAGTCCGGGCATTTCCACGCAGTTTTTTATTGGGCACAAAAGAAGCACAAACTGTCAGATTGCAGGTGCGCACCAAGGGCACTGTTAAAGATGCATCTTTTTTCTCTAGAGTTAAGGTGACGTCGGCTCAAAAAACACCGGACATCGAAAAGAAAACAACCGAGGCAGTCACGACACAAATCAATTTCAAGTTTGACCAGATTTTCCCTGTTTTCTACAGGAAAGGAAATGTCTCAACAGGTGTGATCGTACACGATGTCAGCACTTTATCAAAAGATAATAAGCTTACTGTTATAACGGATGTTGAGCGCACCGGGAATACTCCATATATTGGCAGCATTAAGGCAGAGTTGTTTTCCGCTGCAAATGAAAAGGTAGCTTTGTTTGAGGAAACGGCATCGATTTATTTTCGCATTAGGAACAAGATGGAACTTGACATTTCAAAAGCAGCAAAGGGTAAGCATAGACTTGTTTTGACATTTGAAACCAAACGATCGGATATCTCGGTGGAAGACTTATTACAAGCACCGACGGTGATCAAAGAAGTGACTGTGAATCTTGAATGATGCAATGCGGCATCATAAAAGAACGTATATATGATTTGTTATGGCTTCGCTCGAGACGATTGTTCTATGAGATTCAGGACAGCGTATTGGTTATGCCGTCTATCGATAATGCAGATACCCCAAAACCATATTCAAAATTCAAGCATCGTTATTATTTTTGCTCTGTATCGATATTAACGGGAACGTTAGTAGAATATTATAAAAAGATTATTTACACGGTACAAGGTGTTCGAAGAAACGTTAATGGGGGCAGAAGTCGTATAGGACAAAAAGAGACAGGATTGACTCGGATTCATCCGCATATACATGAGTTAATCCCTCCAAGAAACTATTATAACGGTGTACAAACCCTATTATTAACTCTTAATATATTTTTTTTATTCTATTTTCTTGTTCCATCCCGATCGCTAGCGCAGCAATCCTCCCAATATGATGAAGTGATATTTGGGTACACTCTCAAGGAATTGGGCAGCTATAACATATCAGTTGCAGTCAAAAATGATAAAATCTTTCTTCCTGTTACAGAATTATTCAATATTTTTGAAATTTATTATACCATCGAGGGACAGAATACCATTAAAGGGACATATATCTCCTCTGCAATGCCAATGACAATCAATCCGGTCAGGCATGAAATTTCCCTCGGAGATAAAGTATATGTACTGACACTGGAAGAGATGTTCAAAGGGGAGATGGATATTTACATATCGACTGAAAAATTCGAAGAAATTTTTGGCATCAGCAGCACAGTTAACATCAACCGGCTCCAGATTATTGCCGAGACCTCCAAGGAATTGCCTGCGATCGTCCGCAAGAAGGCAGCGTTGGTGCGTTCGGAAGTGGGAAACGACTTCGGCCCATCGGTGAAATATCCGCTGCATTATGCTCTCGGTCGTTCAGTCATCGGTGGCGCCGTCCTAGACTACAACGTCTCTACTTCGTTAGACAAGTTCTCATCAAAGGGAACGAACTATACGCTCACCGGCGGAGGTGAAGTGGCTGGAGGGGATATTCAGGGTAGCCTGGTTGGTGCAACGGGGCAGGCCGCTTCTGTCAGCGACCTCCGCTGGCGCTACGTCGTGCGAGGGAATAATTATTTCAGCTCGCTCACGGCAGGTCAGATTACGACCGGCAGCGATTTTGTTCCGCGAGTTACTGGCATTGCCTTATCAAACGAGCCCGTCGAGCCTCGAATAATGTTTGATAATTATATCGTTGATGGATTCACCGATCCCGAGTCTGAGGTAGAATTGTACCTTAATGATCGACTGATTGCTTTTCAGAAAGCTAACGCGGCAGGCTACTATCGATTTCAATTTCCGCTTACGTACGGAACAGAGAAAATTACAGTTAAAACGTTTTCCAAATATGGTGATATAAATGTTAGTGAGAAACAAATTCAGATACCATTCTCGTTTGTACCAAAGGGGATTCTGAGTTACAATATACAAGCGGGAAAAGTGGATAATACTACGGCGTCGACGAATGATGCGTATTTTGGAAATGCAAATTTGCTCTATGGTGCCGCGAACTGGCTAACGCTCAATGGCGGCCTCGAGCGCAGCAATAACGCCGGGTTCCAGAAACCGATATATAATTTTGGGTTTTCGTCCCGTTTGTTTTCGCAGTACATTTTCAATGTTAATGTGGCACCGGATGCGTATTACATCTTGAATGCGAACACTATTTTTGCCTCTAATGCGGGTGTGTCTATCTCATATTCAAAATATATATTGAATGATACACTCATTGGTTCATCGCCTCAGCAGAATGCAAGTATGGCTCTCTCGTTGCCTCTAACGTTTATCTCGTCCAGTACTGGATTCAGGATCTCCGAGGACTACTCGGATGATGTATCGGGAAAACATTTGTTGAAACGATTAGATCTTTTAACTCATCTTATCAGCATACAATTGCTAATGAGCTATAGTGAAACAATGGTCGGCACTGATGTGAGTCCGCTGAACTTTAATGGTACTGGTCTTCTTACAACGACGGCAATGTACATGCTGCCACGCTCATCGTTTCTCCCGAATTTCTTGCAGGCATTTTATTTGCGCGGTGTCGCAGCATACAATCTGCAGACCAGAACCCTTCAGGATGCGAGTTTCCAATTTTCTAAAACGTTTATGCAGATTTTCCAGTTCAATCTGGGATTTGATCGTAACTTTGCAGGCAACGCAACATCGTTTGAGGCTGGCCTGATTATGGATTTAAATTTCACGCGCACCTCTTCGGTCTTTGATTTCTCAAATGAAAGCAGTACATCTCGCCAGTCACTCTACGGCTCGATTGCGCTCGACCGTGGCGCAGCGTTCTTATCAAACCGCGAACAAATTGGTAAAGGGGGCGCTGATGTTATATTGTTTGTCGATAATAATAATAATGGCAAGTACGATGCTGGAGACGAGCTCATTCCCGCAAGAGGGGTCAGAGTCGAAGGCAGGGGCAAGGTTGAGCTTGGCAGAGACAGCATCATCCGAGTGACACAGCTAGAAAGCTACTTCCGATACAATCTAGAGGTTGACAGACAACAGATCGATCCTAATCTGGTGCCGACAATCGATAAGTTCTCTTTTGTCGTCGATCCGAATCAAATGAGGCGGATCGAAATTCCATTTTATCGTGGTGGAACTATTTCGGG
>JBEKLV010000073.1:0-11791 GCA_050008835.1 Bacteroidota bacterium
TGATTCCCATGCCGGATTTACAAATACAAGTCTACCTTTCTGTAGTACGTAAATAGCGTCGGAGGATTGATTGACCAAGGCGCGATACATTTCTTCTGACTCAATTAATGCAACCTCTGCCTTCTTTCGATCTGTGATATCACGAACTATACTTTGATAGAACCTCGTTTCGTCAATCTTAATGAACCGTGTACTGACCTCGGCAGGAAATACAGTGCCATCTTTCCGCATGTGCTCTGTTTCAAACACTAATCCGCCGCGCTCTTCCACCTGTTTCATTTGTTTTTCAACTTGAGCACGATTTTGTTGTGAACGGAGGTCGTGGATATTTAATTGCTTGAACTCTTCTATCGTATAGCCGTAGATCCTGCATGCTTGGTCGTTTGCTTCAACGATTTTTCCATTCATATCGACTAATAAGATACAGTCATTCGCATACTTAATGACGTAATCGAAGTGCTTCATGAGAGCCTGACGCTCAAGCTGTGCTAAATATTTCTCGCGATAGAATATGGCGCGTTGATGCTGCCACCAGAAACCGAGAATACTGCCAGTTGACAAGATAAGGAGAACCATCCCAACGCCTGCTATCCAAGCTTGCGAACGAAGAGGTGCATAAATTTCTTCCTGGTCGCATTTTACATTCATGTACCAAGGAGAGTCGGGAATGGGTCTAATCGCTGCAACCACAGGAACACCGCGATAATCAATACCCTCGACAACTCCTTTGATGCCACGGACCGCCATCGAAGCATGAAGCTGTTCGTTGGAAATCGGCAGGCGTAATGTCAGTATCGTATTTTTTCGATGACGAAGCTCATTTAAATAAACAATGCTGTCTCCATCTTGTTCTAACAAGAGTGTTTCAGATGTGCGGCTTGGGGTTGGCCAAGATTGGATGATGGGGAAGAGAATATCGTTCGGATCGATGCGCAGGATTAGCACACCGATGATCGTGCTATCACTCCGACCCGGTGATAAAAGTGGAATCACGATGTCGATGTGTACGTACGGAACACTTTTCGATTGGTGTAAATCAGAAAATGTAACTTGCCGACAAAAAGGTGCTTCTCCAAAAATTCTTTGTCCATACGAACAAACAGAATCATCATGATTGGAAACCGACAGACGAACATTTCTTTTTGTATCAAGCAGCAAAATAGACCTGTACCCTGCATATTCCTGGAAGGATTTCATCAACTTGAGGAGATCTTGTTTGGGACCTGTTTTCTCTGTGGTCTTGAAATATGCACCAACTTGACGAGATATCGCTGCGTTGTTATAGACAAGCTTGGCATCGATTAGGCGTTCTTGTCGCCATCGTGCAATTTGTTCTACTTTCAAATCTGCGATCGCTGCAAGATTGTTCTGAGTATCCGTTTTGATATGCTCTCGTTGTTTTTGATAGAAAAGAAATCCTATGATGAGAATGCCTATCACCAAGGACAGGAAAATAGTGATGAGGAACCAAGGGATTGTCCGGCGGGGAAAATGATTTTTCATGTGCCGTATCCTTTCTTAACGCCTAGAAATCTCTGTGTCGAATATATTTTCAATGTCGCATTTTTCCATAATGATAATATGTTGCACATGCTCCTTCGGAAGAAACCATAGGTGCTCCGAGAGGATGTTCTGGTGTGCACTGTGTACCGAACGCTGAACACTCGTGCGGTTTCTTAAGTCCTTGCATCACTTGACCTGCAATACACAATGGTGATTCTTGCGTATGGATAGCCGTAACATCAAACACGGTCTCGGCGTCAAACGCTGCAAACTCATTGCGTAATCGGTAACCGCTCTTTGGAATTGTTCCGATACCACGCCATGAGCGGTCTGTTGTCTCAAAAACTTTTTTTATGAATTCTTGCGCTGAACGATTGCCCTCCTGTCGAACCGCTCGTGCGTATTGGTTTTCAACTTCTGTACGTCCTTCTTCAAGCTGTTTCACCGTCATCAAAATTCCTTGAAGAATATCGACCGGTTCAAAGCCTGTCACTACAATCGGTACGCGGTACTTGGATGCGAGTGGAATATATTCTTCATATCCCATCACGGTGCATACATGTCCAGCCGCGAGGAATCCTTGCACACGATTTGTAGGTGATGAAAGAATTGCTTCCATCGCCGGCGGCACAAGAACATGCGAACAGAGAATAGAAAAATTATTCAGACCGAGTTGTTTTGCTTGCCAAACGGACATTGCGTTTGCAGGAGCAGTAGTCTCGAATCCTACAGCGAAAAAAACAATTTTCTTCGCAGGATTTTGTTGAGCAAGTTTCATCGCATCGAGCGGAGAATAGACAATGCGTACGTCGCCGCCTGCTGCTTTTACGGTCAGCAGATCTTTTTCTGAACCAGGCACTCGAAGCATATCACCGAATGAAGTGAAGAGGACGTCCGATAGTGATGCAATGGCAACTGCTTTGTCGATGAGTTCAAGTGGAGTGACACACACCGGACATCCGGGTCCGTGCACAAGCGTAAGATGGGAAGGAAGTAGATCATCAATTCCGGACTTAACAATAGTATGCGTTTGCCCGCCACAGATTTCCATGATTGTCCATGCTTGAGTAACAACACCGCGGATTTCTTTAATCAGCTTATCTGCCGAAGTTGCATTCCGGTATTCATCAATATATTTCATAATGGTTTCTTGCTGCCAACTTCTTGAATAACGATTTTATTTATTTTCAAGATCATTCATTTGATCTATCAATTTAAGCGTTTCCTGCGCTTCCTCTTCATCCATCATGCTGATAGCGAAGCCAACGTGAACAATAACGTAATTGCCGATCTGCACTTCTGGCACAAGTTCGAGACAGACTTCTTTTTTGATACCGCCGAAACTTACTTTGCCCATAATAGGCGAAACAGAGGCATCGATTTCTATGACTTTACCAGGAATTGCTAGGCACATATTGTTTTTCCTTTCTGTTTCAATTTTCATATTCCCAAATCAACAATCAAGCTGTTTCTAGAAATTCTTGAAATTGTGTAAAGTAAATCTAAAGTAGATTTCAGAAATCTTCACGTTTCCTTCCGATGCAGACGGATAGCTGCATAAGCCTGCCCCAAAGCAATTCCTCCGTCGTTTGGCGGAACTCGTTGATGCCAGTATGGTCGAAATCCTCCTTCACGCAATCGTTTTACAGTGTGCTCAGTCAGATATTTATTTTGAAAGCATCCTCCTGATAGTACTACACGGTTTTGCTTGATCTTCGTTGCCACTGCCACGATCATTTCAACGAGTGTGTTGTGAAATTTTGCAGAGATGATTGATTGACTGATGTGATTTTTCATATCCGTAAGAATTCCCTCAAAAATTGACTGCCAGTCCACTATTTTTACTTTTGCTGCTTCATCAATTTCAAAAGGATAACATTCTTCGCTTTTCACGCTTTGTATCAAAAATTCCAACTCCATTGCCGCTTGACCTTCGTAATTCACGATCTGTCTTAATCCAATAAGCGAAGCGACAGCATCAAAGAGTCTGCCTGCGCTTGTGGTAATAGGCATATTAACGCACTTTATAAACATTTGTTTAAGCATATCAAGTTCCGCGGGTGTAAATGCTTGCACGGAAATCAAATCGTCACGATGAAAAATATCTTCGCCAAATATCTCGTACAAAATACCGAGTGCAACGCGCCGTGGTTCTTTAATAGCTTTTTCTCCGCCAGGCAACCGGAAAGAACGGAAGGTGGCAATGTGCCCAAATGACGTTTCCGTTGTTAATAAAAATTCGCCGCCCCAGATATTACCGTCGAGTCCATACCCTGTTCCATCCCACGACACGCCGAGCAATTCGCCCTCCAATTGATTCTCCGCCATACAAGAAGCAATATGTGCGTAATGATGTTGGGTTTCTATTAATGGAATGCCGGTGTTTCGAGCGAACTTCGATGAAAGATAATCGGGATGAAGGTCGCAAACAATCTGTGCTGGTTTTACTTCGTACAACGATTGGAAATCTGTGATGACTCGATGAAATGCATCTAACGATTCTTTCGTTTCCAAATCACCAATATGCTGACTGATAAATATGTTGTCTTCCGATGTCAGCGCAATAGTATTCTTGAGATGCGCGCCAACTGCTAGTAGGGAAACAACATGCTGTATCCCTATTACAGTAATGGGCAATGGTGCATAACCGCGCGCGCGGCGAAGCACTAACTCGCGTCCCATCATAACACGTACAATGGAATCATCCATATGCCGCACGATCGGTCGGTTGTGAACAAGAAATATATCTGCAATTCCATTGAGCCGATCAAGAGCTTCGTGTTCGTCTATACAAATTGGCTCGTCTGACAAATTACCGCTTGTTGCGACAACCGGAGAACCAAGTTCTTTTAACAGGATGTGATGCAGCGGAGTATACGGTAACATTACACCAAGATATGGGTTTGAAGGGGCTACGGATGAAGCAATATTACTGTTTCCTTTCGAGTTTCTAGCTTCTAATAATACAATCGGAGATTCCGGTGAAAGTAAAAGTCTTGTTTCAAATTCATTAACTTTACATTCTAATTTTATTGCTTCTAATGAAGGAAACATTAGCGCTAGCGGTTTCTCTTCACGGTGCTTTCGCTTGCGAAGACGAAGCACTGCTTCATCGTTGCATGCATCAACCATTAAATGAAATCCGCCAAGTCCTTTAATGGCGACAATTTTGCCGGTTCGAATAGTTTCCACTGCTTGAAGAAGTGCGTTGTGTCTTTCAGCAATTACGGTTCCTTTGTCATTCCACAGTTCTAATTTTGGCCCGCATATGGGACAGGCGTTTGGTTGAGCATGAAATCGGCGGTCGAGCGGATTCTGGTACTCTGCTTTACATTCCGGACACATCTCAAATTTCTTCATTGATGTATTCGGCCGATCGTACGGTAATGCTTCTATAATGGAGAAGCGCGGTCCGCAATTTGTGCAATTAGTAAAAGGATAAAGATAGCGCCGATTTGATGTATCAAAGATGTCTTTCAAACAATCAGGACAGGTTGAGATATCGGGAAGAACTAGCACAGACTTTGTTCCAGTAGAATCACTTTTACGAATCTCGAAATATGTGAATCCAGTTGGATCAAGAAACGAGAACTCTAAACTCTGAATAAATGCTCGTGGTGGAATTTCTTTCTGTATACGTAACAGAAACTGATTGAGTATGTCTTTCTCACCTTCTATTTCAATGAAGACACCTCGAGCAGAGTTCGATACCCAGCCTGGCAGTTTCATTTCTGCCGCCAATCGATAGACGAATGGTCGAAACCCGACGCCTTGCACCGCGCCGCGTATAACGACCCTAAGCCGCACTCTTTCTGAATTTTTTTGCTCTCTTTGTTGCACTGCACTAACAAGGTGCAAAAAAATCTTGTGAGAATCAGTATGGAGGAGCTCTAAACCATCATTGAAGAAAAATGTTTATTCTTACGAAAAAAAGACTTTAATTGAATCATCTCCTAGAAATAAACACGAAAGAAAACAATCAAACATGATTTGGAACGAATTTATTGAATGCATGGATCGGGAACGTCTTGCAAAGCTGCAGAATGAACGACTATCCGCAATGGTGGAAAGACTCTATTATAACGTGCCTTTCTATCGCCAAAAGTTTCAGAAAAGCGGAATCGAACCGGGGGATATAAAAAGTATAGATCAATTAAAAAACCTACCTTTTACAACAAAGCAAGATTTACGAGATAATTATCCCTTCGGTTTATTTGCTGTGCCGACATCTGAGATTGTACGAGTGCATGCATCTAGTGGCACAACCGGGAAGCCAACCGTTGTGGGATATACGCGAAAAGATCTTGAAATTTGGTCTGAGGTCGTAGCCCGCACGCTAACTTCTGCTGGAGGCGGCAAGAACGATGTATTACATATTGCCTACGGCTATGGTTTGTTCACTGGAGGATTAGGTATCCATTACGGTGCAGAAAAGATTGGTGCAACCGTTATTCCTGTTTCTGGCGGCAACACTCAGCGCCAACTACAATTAATGCAAGATCTTGGTTCTACTATCCTCGCTTGTACGCCATCTTATGCTCTGTATTTAGCCGAGGCGATGGCTGAAGCCGGAATATCACCTGATTCGCTGAAACTCAAAGCTGGAGTGTTTGGAGCTGAACCATGGACAGAAGAAATGCGCCGTGAAATTGAAGATAAATTGAAAATAAAAGCGATTGATATTTATGGATTAAGCGAAGTGATCGGACCGGGAGTAGCTTCTGAATGCATGCGTCAGAAGGGATTGCATATTTTTGAAGATCATTTTATTCCAGAGGTTGTCGATCCGCAAACGCTTGAAGTGCTTCCATATGGTCAAATTGGAGAACTGGTGTTCACCTGTGTCACGAAGGAAGCTTTGCCATTGCTCCGATACCGCACACGAGATCTTACAGTGCTGAATTCCGAAAAATGCGACTGTGGACGTACAATTGTGCGAATGAAAAAATGTCTTGGTCGTTCGGATGATATGCTGATTATCAGAGGAGTAAATGTTTTTCCATCTCAAATAGAAACAGTACTGCTCGAGATGAGCGAAACCAAACCGCATTACTTGCTTATTGTTGACAGGGTGAATAACCTGGATATTCTGGAAATATGGGTTGAAGTTGAGGGTCAATTCTTCTCTGATGAAATAAAGAAACTGGAAGATCTAAAAAAGAAGATACAACACAACATTGAATCAACTTTAGGTATCAATGCAATTGTAAAGTTAGTTGAACCAAAAACCATCGAACGTAGCGAAGGTAAAGCCAAAAGAGTAATAGATAAACGAAAAATAAAGTAGGACGTTATGATCATAAAACAACTTTCAGTATTTCTCGAAAATAAGTCGGGCCGTCTGACTGAAGTAACCGAAACGTTAGCTTCAGCACAAATTAATATTTCTGCTTTTAGTATTGCCGATACCTCTGAATTCGGTATCCTGAGAATGATCGTGAATAAGCCGGAGGCAGCGGAAACGGTATTGAAGGCAAAGGGAATTTCCGTTCATATCACAGAAGTTGTTGCCGTCGTGGTTCCGCACAACCCCGGTGGATTACACAGGACATTGAAAATTTTGTCTTCCGAAGGAATCAGCGTAGAATATATGTATGCATTTGCTATGGGTGATCGAGCAACCGTGATTATTCGCACCGATGCGATTCAGCAGACCATAATGGTTTTACAGAAGCATAAAATGGAACTGCTCAAAGCAAGCGACATCTATGAAATTTAAATACTAAACTCCAAATGACAATAAAACAAATCTCAAACAAACTCTAACAAAATAATCTCAAATAATAGATCCAAAGTTGCAACCAATTTTCAAATGGATAAAATCCAAATAAAGAAACCATACGATCTTGAAGAGCGGACGCTACAATATACAAAAGACGTTATTTCTCTAGTCAATAAAGCGCCAAAGAATTTATCGAATATTGAAATTGCAAAGCAATTGATTCGATCATCGGGATCATTGGGAGCTAATTATATTGAGGCAAATGAATCTTTGGGAAAGAAAGACTTTGTGATGCATGCACGGATAGCTCGTAAGGAGGCAAAAGAAAGTCGTTATTGGCTACAGTTAATGGAATGCAACGACTATTTGCAACCATTAAAAGATCAATTGATTCAAGAATCAACGGAATTATTGAAAATTCTTAGCAAGATCATTGAGAAATCAACTTGATCCGGAATTTTGAGCTTGTCATTTGTTTGTGATTTGGGCGTTGATAATTGAGATTTCAACTAGAGATTATTGGATAAATTTATGATTCGTTATTCCAGATCCGTTTCTTCTCTTCGCACATCAGAGATCCGAGATCTCATGGGACTTGCAACGCGACCGGATATAATTTCGTTTGCCGGCGGTATGCCGGGCAACGAACTGTTTCCCGTTGAAGAAATCGATGAGATCTACAACAATCTGCCGCTTGATATTAAGCAAACTGCTTTTCAATATGGTCCTACACCTGGCTATCCTCCACTGCTTGAATCTCTGAAAGAGTATTTAAAAAAGAAAGGAATGCCGGTTGAAACAAACAAGATGATGATTACAACCGGTTCTTTACAGGCGATCAATATTCTTGCAAAAGTATTTATCGATCCGGATGATTTAGTTGTCACGGAAAATCCTTGTTTTATCGGAGGAATTTCTGCATTCAAATCGTATCAAGCAAATCTTAAAGGAATAGACTTAGATGACGATGGAATCAATATCTTCTCCTTGAAGAGCTTTTTAAATAGAACGAAATCCAAGCCGCCTAAATTTATTTATCTTACGCCAAACTTTCATAATCCTGCCGGCACACTTTATACGGAACAGCGAAAAAAGGAATTGGTACCCGTGCTTCAAGAGCATGATTTAATGCTCATCGAAGATGATGCGTACGGCGAATTGTATTTCGATGAGGATGCCCGGATAAGAGTAGTTCCGTTAAAAGCGTTGTATGAAAGCCAACTTGATATATGTTATACAAGTACTTTTTCAAAAATACTCGGGCCCGGTTTTAGATTGGGCTGGATGTTAGTACCGCCTGAGATTTATCAGAAAGCCGAATTGTGCAAGCAATCGATGGATGCCTGTTCTCCTAACTTTACACAGGTATTAGCGAATGAATTTCTCCGAAGCGGTAAGATTAATCTCTATATCTCAAAAATGCGGATAATTTATAAACGGCGTAAAGACACGATGGTAGATGCTATCCGTAAGTATTTTCCCGATGAAATTACATGGGTGGAGCCAAAAGGCGGGTTTTACATTTGGCTAAAATTACCACCGAAAATTGATATTATGTCGGCGCTAAAAGCAAGCATCGAAAAAGGTGCTGTATTTGTCATTGGAAAAACATTCGACCCAGAAGGGAAGGATAATAGTCATTTCAGGTTGGCATACTCGCATACCCCCGAAGATAAAATCGAAAAAGGCATTCATATTCTTGGCGATTGCCTTAGGGAAGCGTTGAAACTATCGAAATGACCAACAGGCTTTGCTACGTATTATCTGTGGTTAAAGACTATCTATCGTTCAAGTCGTAGACCTAAGATGGCACTGCGGATGTCCAACTGTTACGCTAAATGTTTGTTTATGCTCGCAAGAATATCGGAAGTAAAAATTTCTAGAGAACTGCAATATTGTTCTACCTTCATTTTAGTCTGAGCAATAAAGTTAGCATCACTTAATGAACCAAGGTTAATCTTAACGTTCAATGCCGCGCCCTCGCATCCGGCATGCAACATTAACGCAGCAACGCCGGCATCAGAAAGAGAATTATGATTTCCCTTTTCCACGATTATTTTAACAAGTTCCATTGCTTCGATGCAAAGGCCCATTAACTTCAGCGGAATGAGTGTCGCCGTTTTTATTGCTTCCTGAATTTCCGTCGTTCGTTTTACCTTCTGTTCTTCTGTTTCCTTCGGTAAACCGTACGCCGCCATTACCTTATTGAATGCTGCGGTGTCTTCATCGATTATCGCATTGAATTTAACGCGAAGGTCTTCCGTTTGCTTCAGTGCTTTTTCCATTTCTGTCTGCACCGTAGCATATTTCTTTTTGCCTATGGTGAGTCGGCAGACCATTGAAGCGAGTGCGGCTCCAAGTGATGCGGCGAGCGCAGAGACGCTTCCACCTCCGGGCGCTGGAGAGTTGGAAGAAATTTCATTAAGAAAGTCAGCAACAGAAAGAGAAGTAAGCATATCGCGTCCTATCGGCTACTGCCGAGCATTGACATTGTTCATTATGACGTACGTAGTTTAAATCTGGTACTCTATAATTTTTTTCTTTGCATCGAAAGGTTCAAATTGGTTTAATCCTAATTTCTCGACAGCGAGTAAAACATATTCTTGTTCAGTAAGTGTTTTTTTATCTGAGTAAAACTTTCCTGCTTTTAACATTGCTGCAAGCGGTGTCAATCCAACAATTTCGCTTCCAGTAACATCGACGTTGAGAGCTTGCGCTTGCTTTTTCACCTCTTCGTAAGCCTCGTGAATTGATGTGATTTCAAAATCCACAAGATTGATGGAAACTTGTGCAATATTAAATCGTTCCAGAAAAACGCCTAGGGCTTTCACAGCTTTCAGCGTGCCCGGAACTTTTATCGCTTCGCCATTTTCATTCCTTATCGGATTATCAAATTCATCTTTCATTACGCGACCGCTTTCACGGATACGCAATGCGATTTCGTGTGCTAACGTAACATCTTTTATATTTAGATTGACGTTGTATGCTATGAGAATACTTCGTGCACCAGTGACGGTAGCACCGGATTTTGAATTGAAGAGTGGTTCGCCATAATCTGGTTTCCACGCAGGGTCTTTCAGTTTCACCTTCAGACCCTCGTATTCGCCTCTGCGGATGTCGGAAAGATTTTTTCTATAATATGAACGAGAGGCAAATTCGTATAAATAAATTGGAATGTTCAACTCAGATGCAACACGTTTACCGTAAATGTTGGCGAGTTGAACACAATCGCTCATCGTAACGCCGCTAATTGGGACAAACGGAACTACATCCGCAGCGCCAATTCGAGGATGTTCACCTTTGTGCCGAGTCATATCGATATGTTCAGCCGCAACTTTCGTTGCCTGGAATACTGCTTCAAGCACAGCATCTGGTTCGCCAACAAATGTTACAACTGTCCGGTTGTAATCTTTATCCGGCTCGACATTAAGCAAACTAACCCTGGGCACACCCCGAATACTTGCTGTGATGGCATCGATGGTTACCGTATCTTTGCCTTCGCTAAAATTAGGGACGCATTCTACAAGTTTCCGCATACAAAAATCTTCCTGAGCTAAAAATCCAAATACGTTCCGCGCTTAATTACTTTAGCGACGTGGTTCGTGCCGAAATGGTAAGCAAGATATCGATAGCTTGGAACATCGTAAAGCACAATGTCGGCTTGTTTGCCGACTTCGATGCTGCCAATTATTTCTGATAGACCAAGTGCAGCCGCTCCGTTGAGTGTGGAAGCGGTAATAGCTTCTTCCGGCGTCATTGACATTTGTGTACAAGCGATCGTCATCATCAATGGCATGGAATAAGACATGCAAGAACCGGGATTGAAATTGGATGCAATCGCTAGCGGAATACCGGCATCTATAATCTTCCTCGCGGGCGGATAAGCGCAGTGAAGGAAGAACGAGACACCGGGAAGAACGGTTGCGATTGTTCCGGATTCTTTCAATGCAGCAATTCCTCCATCGTTGATTTGCTCAAGATGATCTGCAGAGAGTGCTCCAATTTCTGCCGCAAGTTTCGATGCACCAATTTGCGTTAGTTGGTCCGCATGAATTTTTATGCTCATACCATGGGATTTTGCTGTTTCAAAAATTTTCCGGCATTGTTCAACAGAAAAATACCCTTGTTCGCAAAAAGCATCGCAGAATTTTGCTAACTTACGCTGAGCAATGTAGGGAAGCATACGTGTGCAAATGAGGTCAACATAATCATTAGCATTGTTCTTGAACTCCGGTGGTACCGCATGAGCTCCGAGAAAAGTCGGGATAATGTTCATCAAACATTCATCAGTAAGTTCATTTATTGCTTCCAGCATTTTTATTTCGTCTTTTTCGTCCAACCCATACCCGGATTTGATTTCAATAGTAGTTGTTCCTTCTGTTAATATTGTATCTAAATGCTGACGAGCGAGTTTCTTTAGTTCCTTTTTAGTTGCCGTTCGTGTTGTTTGGACAGTATTGAGAATTCCTCCGCCAGCTTGTGCTATCTCCTGGTACGTTTTTCCTTCAACGCGCATGGCAAACTCGTCTTCTCGTGTTCCGGCAAATAACAAATGCGTATGTGAAT
>JBEKLV010000074.1:0-11705 GCA_050008835.1 Bacteroidota bacterium
ATCCATATATTCGAATGTATCTGGCAACGCTGCTCGGAAGATCGAAGTCGAAAGATTCGCAAGAAATTTTAGATACACTTGAAATAACAGAAACGAAATTGGACGATTGGCATGTATGGGTGCAAATAGTTCGCGCACGTGCAGCTCTTGCTAAAACGACCGATAAAATGTTATCGAAATATCTTGAATATCTTTCTGCAAAAAATGATCACATCAAAATTGCCGCATTGCAGGCATTTAGCGCCTCGCCGTCTCCGCTTGTTGAACAATCGCGTATAACTGATTCTATGCGATCAACACTACGCGGTATTGCGAATGATATCACTGAAAATGAGGCTGTGCGTGGAGAGGCACTTGTTGCGCTAGGAAAATATTTTCCCAAAGAACTTAAGTCGTTTTATGCTTGGACTGCTGATAATCAAGTCATTTCGCGGCTGAAAGCAAAGCTGCTGGAAGGAATATCACAAAAAATAACTAAAGAACATCTTACTATACTTCGTCATAATCTTAATCACGAATCGAATCGTGTTGCAATGGCGGCTTGGGATTTTATCAGACCAATGCTTAATCCGGCAGTTATAAATAAACTTGATCTCGATTCAAATGAAAGTATATATTTACCAAAAGATATTTTTAGGGAGGCAAAAAGCGCGTTGGCAAAAAATGACATGGGAATCACAACTATTGTCGCCAATCTATTTGCTGACACGATGGTTTTCAGTAATTTTAAAAATGCCGGACTTGCCGACCAGATTATTGATGAATTTATCTCAGCATTTGGAAAGCTTACTCATAATGATGATTTAGAAGCGAAGCAGGTAATACTTCAAGCATTAGGAAATATGAATAATGTGCATGCTGTTCCGTTTTTAGAAAGAGAATTATCGGAATCAGAAAGATCGATCGCTGCTGAAGCCGCCGAATCTTTGCGCCGTATTACAGGTAAAGATTATTCAAATAGATTGCCTCAGCGAACGATTACAAGCCGAACTGAAGAAGATTGGAACCTTCTTGAAAGCATCAAAACAAACCAGCGCGTTCGCATCGTAACGAATCGCGGCGAAATTACACTTGAGTTGATGAAAGAACAAGCGCCATTCACAGTTTTGAATTTTGTGAAATTAATCAAGAAGGAATTCTATAACGGATTGTATATTCATCGTGTAGTGCCGGATTTTGTAGTTCAAGGAGGCGATCCTCGCGGCGACGGCTGGGGTGGTCCCGGATATAAAATGCGCACGGAAATATCAACGGCTAATTATGAGCGTGGAAGCTGCGGTATGGCAAGCGCCGGAAAGGATACGGAGGGAAGTCAGTTCTTCATCACTCATATTTCGACACCGCATCTTGATGGACGCTACACTATCTTTGCAAAAGTAGTGAAAGGAATGGAAGTTGTCGATTGTCTTCAAATAGGTGATATAATGAAGACGATTCAGTTAGTGCAGGAATGACGGCGAACTACTATTTCATTTTCCATTCTTGATAAGTAGAGCGATGTTCCTGATCGTATGTAGATAGTGTTTCATAAACACTTCGATCGGGATAAGTTAGGAAGGCTTCAGCAATTTCTCTGTATTTCGCATCGAAAAATTGTTTCACAACGACACTAGAGGAATTTTGACGAAGGCGAATATCGTTAATCGACGCAATAGCTGCGAGCATATTATCAAGCCCTTTTTTCCGGTCTGTCGCCAGCAAATCGATGCCGTCAAAATGATAATTATTGAATGCAGTGCGGAAAGCATTATACTTTACATTAGAGAGTTCGTCTGTAATACCAAATTTACTATAGCCGGAAGAAGATTGCTGCCAATCTTTTGCTACTGATGAATTAGATGCAAGTTGTACTGTATTTAATGCTTTTTGAAAACAGGGAGATCCGGACATAGGGATGTAAGTTTCCAGGTCATATCCAATAATTAGATACGCATAGAAATCAAGAAATCCTGTCAACGGATCAAAAATCATTTCGTCATGATTCATGCGTTGATTAGGAGTGTAGGCGAAGTTCCAACTATTATCCAAAATTCGCATAACAAGTGATATGCGATCAGATTTTTCGTTTCCGATATAAATTGGACGCTCGCTTGATACGGCAACCTGTACTTGATAATAGTTATTGCTTGCAGCTGTTGTAAAGAAAATATCCAAACTGCATTGGATTTTTTCTCCGTCAAGGTCTTCGTTGGTGAAGCGTGTGTTATTCATGTAACGCTCAATGTCTTGAGCGAAAGTACGTAAATAACCGCGCTGACCGGATTGGATGGATTCTATATTGATCGTGACAGTGCAGTTAAGTTCTTGAGAAATAAGGAGAGGTGTCACAAATAATAAGAGAGTGAAAAACAGGGCTGCAACTTTTACTATTTTCATAGGGGGCTCATTCCATGTTTAGATTGGAAAAATATACCCAAATTCTACTGCCTCGGCAAGTAAAAAGGTTAGGTTACGTAATTATCGCTTGCTTGCTCATCAATCATCCGCAACTCTTTACAATGGAAAATAATGGGCTTGGCACAAAAGCGATTGGAATGGCAAATGCCTTTACAGCTCTGTCTGATAATTGCTGGGCGATCAACTATAATCCGGCGGGTCTTACCAGCTTAACTGCCTTTCAATGTTCTGCGTTTATTGTTCCCGAGCAATTCGGATTACAAGAACTGCAGACAACAGCTCTTGCGGCGGCGAGGCCTTTTTCATTTGCAACAATTGGAATTAAGGTAAAGAAATTCGGATTCGATTTGTACAAGGAAACAGAATTTGGCCTGGCGGCCGCGTCAAAAATTGATGGAAATATTTCAGGCGGTCTAAGTTTTCAATATTACCGGCTTGATATTGTCCACTATGGTACTGCCGGCAGTTTTTTCATAAATGGAGGTTTAATTGCGCAAGTGTTGAAGAACGTCGATGTTGGCTTCAGTGTAAATAATATTACTGGTGCAACTATTGGAAGAACTGATGAGAAGATGCCGCAAGTGTGCAGCTTAGGAGCTTGCCTGTTTCCTTTTCACGATCTTCAAGTTTCATTTGAAATGGAAAAAGATATTCGTTTCCCTGCGAGTATAAAAATGGGAATTGAGCAAATTGTGTTTGATGTGATTGCACTTCGCGCAGGGGTAGCAAATAATCCGGACAAATATTCGTTGGGGTTTGCTGTCAGATATTCATTTTATGAATTTGGATATGCAGGCTACAGCCATCCTGATCTCGGCTGGACTCATCAGATCGAGCTTTCTTTCAAACTTAACTAGTTAACGTTTTTAGGTAATTAGCGGACTAATTCCCTCTCCTATTAGGAGAGGGTTACTTGTCCACCGGTTTTGTGGCGGAGGGTGAGGTTAAATAAAAGAAATGACCCCACTTAGTCCTCCCCTATGAGGGGAGGAGATTAGATTGGAATAGTACAGCAATGTCAAAGGCCGCAGCGGCCACTTTCAAGATTGGCAAATAACTATGCGCGCTTTTTCATTTATCTTATTCAGTATTGCCCTTGCGTCGCTTGTCAATGCGCAGGAACTATCTTCGGCAGACACGTCTGATTTATGGGAAGACAATCAATGGGAAAAAATATTAGAGACCGCCATTGAAGCTGATGAAAATTCTACTGCTGCTGAAGAAACGATTCTGCTTGAGGACAACCCGCTTAATCTCAATACGGCTTCAGCAGAAGAACTGCACCGAATTCCATCAATATCAAATCTTATTGCTTCCCGTATTATTGAAAGACGTAAACATGCGCGCTTTACTTCTGTAGATGAACTTTTAGAAATCGAAGGAGTAACACCGGAGTCTCTTTCATTCATTCGCAGGTTTGTTAGAATTGGAAAGAGGAATGAAAGTTCAGACATCGATGCCTCTTTTCTCAGCAGAACATCAACAGAAATTGAAGAGCGGCAAGGATTTATCAATGGTGCATATCCGGGCTCTCCGATAAAAGAACTTAACCGATTTCATCTTTCATTCGGCAATCACAAATCGTTTTTATCATCGATAGTTTCCGATATGGAAATTGGCGTGTTGATTAAAAAAGATCCCGGAGAATTAAACCTTGCAAATTTCTCCACCTATTTTACAAGCTTTTCAGTGCCGTCACTTGCAACGCGTTTCATAGTTGGGGATTATCAGATGGAAGACGCAGAAGGATTGATCTTTTGGCGTTCGTCAGCGTTCGGGAAAGGAAGCGACGTTATTGCACCGACAAGGAAAAACGGCGGTGGAATTCATTCGTACCTTTCATCGGATGAAAATTCTTTCTTCCGGGGAATCAGTGCTTCTTTTGGAACAGACAAAGTGAAGATCGAAGTTCTGTATTCTAACAAAACGCTTAATGCGACAATAGATTCGCTTGGGTATATTTCGGCTATAGATAAAAGCGGATTGTTCCGAACCGAAAGCGAACAACGCAAACGGAACTCATCAAGGGAGACACTAATAGGTTGCCGTGCAATTACCTTTTTATTTAATGGATTGAAGATTGGAGGTACCTATTACCGGACTCAGCTTGCGAATCCATTAGTGCTCAATGGTAAAAACGGCGAAAACGCCTCTGAATTATGGATGCGAGGAATGGATGTTTCTTTCACAACCAGAACTGTCGATGTATTTTCGGAATTCGCACTTGATTACACAAATGCGCTTGCAGCAATTGCAGGAATAACATATGAACCGGACGCAGCACTTGCGTTGACAATTGTAGTTAGAAATTATCCGCCTGCATTTCAGAGTATTCACGGAAATGCTTTTGGTGAATTATCCGGACAAGTGCAAAATGAGAATGGTGTATATGTTGGAATCCGATCGCAACCAATATCTTGGCTGAGCTTATCGACGTACTACGATCAGTTTGAACATCCTCAGCCGACATACCTCTTGCCGGCACCATCCCATGGCAACGATTTCCTTGCACTTGCAGAATGTAAGCTTACAGAGCAATATGAAATATCATTTCGCTTCAAAAGGAAAGATTTGCCATCCGGGATTTATGAAAATGATTTGTACGGGAGATTAATTAATGGAACAATTTCTCGCATTCAGCAAAATTACCGGCTTACAGGTGAATTCATTTCGTCACCATCGTTACACTTATCAAGCAGAGTCGAATGGGTGAATGTAAACTATGGCGGAATACAAAATGCGGAAAAAGGAGTGCTGATGTCTCAGGCAATTAAGTGGAATAAATTTAGTCCACTGACAATACAAACACGACTCGCCGTCTTCGAGACAGATTCATACGATTCGTCAATCTATGAATTTGAAGATGAAGTGCCCGGAGCGTATAGCAATCCAGCTCTCTATGGGCGCGGCATGCGCTGGTATTTTATTTTGCGATATCAGATCTTTTCAAAAACGTGCATTGCTGTGAAGTATGCACAAACGGTTAAGGATGGTGTTAAATCTATAGGCACGGGCCTTGATGAAATCAGCGGAGACAGCCAAAGTATTATGAGCATGCAAGTGGAGGTTCGGTTCTGATGTGCGTAGAGTCCAGCTCGCAGCTGGATGAAATTTAGAAGGGAACACTCTACGAGTGTTACATCATTAGGCCTCCGGCTGACTGCGAGTCGGACGCTACTTATAAAGATGGTTATGTATCCAGCGGGCTTCGGACGGTGAGGCCTTTCTTGTTCAAAACATGAGTGTATATCATTGTAGTTCTGACATCCTTATGGCCTAACAATTCCTGAACTGTGCGGATGTCGTGTCCATCTTCCAGCAAATGAGTTGCGAAGGAGTGTCGGAAAGAATGGCAGCTTCCGTTTTTCAAAATGTTTGATTTCCGGATAGCATTTTTTATCTCTCGCTGAAAATATGTTTCATGAAGATGATGACGCACAACAAGTCCTGTGCGTATGTCGGCGCCGTATTTTGAAGCAGGAAATAGAAATTGCCATCCAAGTTCTTTTGAAGCACGTTTAAATTTTATTTGGAAGGCATCTGGCAAGAGAGCCTCTCCATACCCTTCCTGTAAATCTTTTTTATGTAATAGATTTACTTTTTCACATTGCAATTGAATGTCCTTGATGAGAGATTGCGGGAGTGGGACCCTGCGGTCTTTATCGCCCTTGCCATGTCGTATAAGAATAATATTATTATCGAAGTCGATATCGTTGATACGCAAATGGAGAGCTTCAAGTAATCTAAGTCCGGAACCATATAGTAATGACGCAACGAGTTTTGCTGTGCCGGATAAACTATTGATAATAGCTTTTGCTTCTTTTTTTGAAAACACAACAGGGAGTCGTGGTTCGCGTTGAGCGCGTTCGATGTCTCCGATATTGCCAAGTTTTTTATGCAGCACCTGATGATAGAGAAAGATTAATGCATTTAGTGCTTGATTTTGAGTGGAAGAAGAAACATATTTCTCGCGAGCGAGGTATATCAGGTAGCTACGAATTTCTTTTTCTCCCATTTCGACAGGATGGCGTTTGTTATGGAAGAGAATAAACCGTTTAATCCATTGGACATAAGAATCTTCGGTGCGTGGGCTAAGGTGCTTCAGACGAGCTGTATCTCGTACTTGGTTAAGCAATGTTTGTGCCATAGTATGTCTCGAAAGTTAATAGTAGTTATCTGTAATTTAGCAAAATTATAGACAAAGTCTATATATCATCCTATTACGGACAAAATACAGACTATGTCTGTCTAATTACATGTTAGCCGGCAAAAAATACGCCTATGAAAATCTTTTATCTCATACTCGTAGTAACATTGATGAATCTTTCTTGTAAATCAAGATCATCCCAACAACCATCTGCGAAAGTACAGGATTCTATTGGGCAAACGAGTCAATCTATGTCTACTCCAGCCATTCCATTTGATATCGACTCCATACCCGGATACTCTATTTATCATGACGAAGAATGTATTGAGGTTCTTAAAAACAACTATTCAGCGCTTAGTGCAATCGTGTATTCGATTGATAGTGTCTATTTGCCCAGGGCTAAGGAATTAGACAGTGCTGATATAACACGAGGATTTGCATTGGCACGCGCATTAATAGGCCCGGCGATCGGAAATGCTGATAATTGCGAAACAGAATACACTATAGATACACTGGTTGAATTTACAAATAGATTCAACCTGAGATGTTTTCGAATTATATTGAAGGGAACGACTTCCTGTGATGATAGCACATATAGACCATCATATTATCAGTGTTACTTCGTCTCAGTTTCTGACAGAGAGAAAAGAATGTTAGTACAAATTCCCACAGGCCTCGATTTCCTAGAAAATAAAACAGTAACTGAATTGAGTAAACTTTTGGCAAACAATATTAAATATAAGCGTTGATTTTTGCCGGCTAACCAGGCGCTCAAGCTGACGGAGTGAGCGTAGGAGCAATTTACATTGCGTTTAGAGGTTTGGTGCTTAATAATTCAGTTGGTAGCGTGAACTCGTTTCGTTGGTTGCATTACGAAACTTATCAGCGCCGCAGCTTAGCGCCGTTCCGTTAGGCAGCAGCACTTGACATTACAATGCTATCAAACGATTCTAATATTCCAATGTCAGTTGCAATCGCATCACGATTGCATAATCTAGCAAGGACTCAATTCCTCTGTGATGAGGCGTTAACATCCCATGATGCTGGCATTGAGTATATATCTTTAATGGTTTCATTCTTATTGCATTTTTGCAGCACAATTGAGGCTATGCTTTCTCTTTGGAAGTTAAATCCAAATTCTTTTCCAGTGTCGAATGCCCTTATCTTGACACGGTGCTTATTTGAAGTGAATGTCACTGCCCTATATATTTCTGACCAACCAAAGGAACGCGCAATCTCATTTATTGAGTATCACAATGTTTTGAGAATGCAGGCCTTTCATCGTTTGTCAAAGCACAAGAATTGTGATAAGGGCCAATGGTCTTCATATATTAATGCCATTTTACAGCAGGAGTATATTCCCGATCAGAATACTATTGAACAAGAATATGCGAGAGTCAAATCACAATTCGAGTTTACGGACAGAAATGGTAAGCTCAGACCTTTTTCGAATTGGGCTAACAAATCTCTCAAAGAAATTTCGCAAGCTGTCAATCACGAAATCGAATATGATTTATTTTATCCTGAGCTATCTGAATTTACTCACAGCACCATTCATCTTGCCGATCTATTCCTAAAATCCAAACATTGGCCACCTCAGTGGTCAACACATGCTGATGAGGACAACATAGACTTGGTTTTTGCATATGCTTCTGAGTTCTTCTCTTGTTTTCTATCAAGATTTTCGCAGGAGTTCAAACTAACTCTTCAGAAAGAAATTGATTCATGTTCAATTATAAAATAATTTATTCTCAGTCTATGGTGCTGCTGCCTAACCAGCAACTCAAGCTGACGGAATGAGCGTGAGTACGTTAAGCATGGCGCATAGAGGTTCAGATGTTTAATAATAAACTTTTCAGCATGAACTTGTTTCGTTTTCAGCAACTTGCGGGTTTTCGTTGCCGCAGCTTAGTTGCCATCCGTTAGGCGTGCCCAAGAAAATTATTCGGTAATCTGAACTCGAAGGCGTTTTCCAAGAGCCTTTGCGTATTTGTGAAGAGTTGAAAGGCGGATATCTTCAGAATGATTTTCAATCCGCGAAATGGCAGATTTCTTGGTACGAAGTTTTTTGGCAATTGATTCTTGTGTCACTCCAGCACGTTCTCGTGCTTCCCGAAGCATGACACTGAATTCAAAGGTCTGATAACCAGATTCATAATTTTTAGCGAAATGCGGATTCTGTTTTTTTCGCTTTTCAATATAACGTTCAACATCACTCATGACTCTTTCTCCTTTACAAATATTCATATCGTCGTTGCTCAGCAAGCTTAATTTCTTTGATTGGCGTTTTTTGTGTCTTTTTAGAGAATCCATTCGTAAGAATAATCAATCGACCACTATCGAAGAATCCCAAGAGACGATAATTATTACCACCAAACTGAGCACGAATTTCCCAGATATCTTCCGTTCCATCAAGTTTTTTGAGATATTGAATAGGCACGATATCAATTCTCTCAATCAATCGAAGAACCCAAGTTACTTTCTGGGCGTGTTGATCACTCAACGAATCAAGGAATTCTTCGATTGGGCAATTGCCAGATGGTGTCAGATAGAATTCAATTGTGCGCACAATTGAAGTTAACATATTAGTGAACCATAGTCAAGCTGTATTATGGGGCACGCCTAACCAGGCGCTCAAGCTGACAGAATGAGCGTGGGAGCAATCAACATGGCTAATAGAGGTTTAGTACTTAATAATTCAATTGGTAGCGTGAACCTATTTCCTTGGGTGCATTACGAAAATTAGTCACGCTGCAGCTTAGCGCCGGTCCGTTAGGTTGCATTTTTAAATAGTTCACTGCCATTATTTCTCAAAGGGATAATATGAACAACAACGAGAGTTACTTCCGCCAGAAATTTTCAGAATGTGGTAAATTATTGAGCGTTGATCCATCTAAACTCATCTCCTTAAAATATAGAGATATTGGGGACTATCAATATTATAAAGAGATGCTTGATCATTTAAGAAATACCAAAGGTTTAAACGTTAAAGATCTTGGCAATATTTTAAATGGTCGAGCTTATCAAATCTCGGCTAGTAACCAGAATATATTACTTGTTGAGCATGAAACCGGTTTGGAAATATTATACATAACCGGATCAGTAGCTAGTCTAATTGGACTTGTCTTACAGATAAGTTCAATGGTTGGTAATCATAGACGACCTTCTAATTCTTTCTCGGCTCATTTTGAAGATGTTGAGATTAGATACTTTGATGACGGAGGTAAGTTCGTAGAAGAGCATAAACATGATTATATGCCTTACGAAATGTTTCTTCCTCCTGTTCCCGATAGTACTGAAATTGAACGTTTGAACAAGAAAATTGCAAGTCTTGAGAAGAAAGTTAAGGTGTTGTCAAAGAATCAAACAAAAAAGAAGAAGAAATAATGACAGTCGCAAAATGCAACCTAACCAGGCGCTCAAGCTGACGGCTTAAGCGTGGGAGCAATTTACATGGCGAGCAACGTATTTGTTCTTAATAATTCTGTTGGTAGCGTGAACTCGGTTCCTTTGGTACAACACGAACCTTGGTCACGCCGCAGCTTAGCACCAATCCGTTAGAACACACGAACTTCTTTTGGCCTAGGTATACGTATCATGCACAATCACTTTGGAGGTGATAATTGATTTTGGAGAGATTAAAACCAGTCTATATTTATTCCCTAAAGGAAGAAATGCCTTCACATCTTAAGAACATAGTGATATGTCGCTATTTTTCATTAAGCGGTCTTTTAGATCTCTTGGGAAACTCTACGCTTAAGTTTAAGAAAATATCTTTGTTTGAAGATAAAGCTGAAGGAATTCCTCAATACACTGAAATAATAGATTCTCTGAAGAATAGTGCAAAATATGTTAGTCCTGAATATAGCTGCGAACGTAAAGAGAACATATTAAAAACTATTGGCAACTATTATGCCTCCTGCTGGGTGATGAATGATACCGAATCATATTTAATGTGGAAGAATTATACCAATTATTATGAAGGCATTCTTCTTTTCTCAACAGTCGAAAAATTAATTGATTCGCTTGAAATCAAGAGCTTTGAAACAGAGGATAGAAATATTCTTAACTGGTTTTTTGGGGAAATTGACTATGGGCATAAAGCGAAATATGATTCAGAACATATGCGGGCATTCAGCAAAACTAAATATTTTGAAGCCGAAAAAGAATTTCGATTAGTTCTTTATCGCCATCCGGCTTCAAATGAGGAAGCTGTCTCTTCCAAATTATTGAATACTGATTTCATCGTTAATATTATTTGCGCACCTGGCGCATCCAGACATTTTTACGATTTGATCAGACAAATAGTAATTGACCATTCAATAGGGCCTGACATTGTCAAAGAATCTGATATCAAACAGAATAGTAGAGTTGTATTGGAGGATTTTTTGCGTACCGAAAATCACTCCTAATAATACGCAACAACATGACACTCGTGCGGGTGTAGTCCGGATACAACTCACTCAGTGCCTTTTATTATTTTTTATTTGAATATTCTACCGCGTGTGTTCTAACCAGGCGCTCAAGCTGACGGAATAAGCGTGGTGCAAAATTCATGGCTAATGGTGGGTTTTCGTTTTTACTATTCAGTTTTTAGTACCTATAACTTTGATACTTATCAATTTGGGTATCAGCATGAACTCGTTTCGTTTTGTGTATATTGAAAATTATCAGCGCCGCAGCTTAGCGCCGATCCGTTAGGCGGTTGCAGTTTAAAGAATAAAATCAAATAATATCAAATACATTAAAGGAGTATTTATGCTTTGTCCAAAGTGTTCGTCTGAGTTGAGAAAAGAATTATACCGGGGAATCGAGGTTGACAAATGCGTACAATGCCAAGGTATGTGGCTAGACTTGCAGGAATTAGATCAACTCGAAGACGAAGCATTTGATGTAGACAGGTTAAAAGGGACTTTGCTGCTGACAAGTGTACCTACGGAGAATAAATGCCCACATTGCCAGAGCAAATTACGACAATTTGAGTATCGATTTACCAGTCTGATTCTTGAATATTGTGAAAATCAACATGGTTATTGGCTTGATGCAGGCGAGGCAGAACGGGTTCTACAATTGATGAAGGAACGCGAGAAAGGTGAATTAAGAATCATCAAGGCTGAAGCTGATTGGAATAGGTCGTTTCGAGTATTGCGTTCTAAATCTT
>JBEKLV010000075.1:0-11356 GCA_050008835.1 Bacteroidota bacterium
TGCAAGACATCGTAAAGTGTTTTGCATTCATTACAACGATAATCAAAAATAGGCATTATTATTTATTCTTTCTCTATTTCGTGAATTAGAAAAAGTTCGAGTCGATTTTAGTTGTTTCAGATGTCTGACCCGAACTGCTTTCAAATTGATTGGTCGGTACTAAATCATCTTTGTCAAACCGCAAACCTAGTATTTCGCGATACAGCAGCACCGAAGCAATTTTGGACAATTCTTCAAAACTGGTGAATAGTGTAAACGCAGGTTTTTCGGATTGGAACATATCTTTCGATACTATCTTCTTTACATGGTCAATACGTTCTTGATAGGATGGATAAACGGTACGGATTGCTATTTTCTCATGCGGTGATTTTTGTTTCGGTTTCAAATTATCTTTATCAGACGGTTGTCGGGCAATGGAAGAAATGAGGAGGATGAAATCATTGGGCAGAGAATTATCATTTGGATTTCTCTGTGTTTTTATTCGTGAGAACGCTTCAATTGATGCACTGTCAAGTGTGTGCAGCTTATTCAAAGATGATTTAAATGACTCGAAACCGGCAAGTTGGACTGAACAGTAATCTGCGTCGAATTCGATTTGACGTATAAAAAATCTGCTGATAATATGGCCCGCCATAAAAAATACAGTAAGTACTTTTCGCGATAACCAAATAAAGAATTTTGCTACAGACAGAGGAATTTGGGTTATAAATCCCCCCGCTTTCAATGACAACATCATCAACTTATCATCGATAACATCTTGTTCATACACAACCCGTGAAAACCATAGATTGATACTTGAGATAATGTACGAAAGGCGCATTTCAGTTTTCTGTGTGTATTGTCCAAATTCATGTGCAATTAAGTTTGCAAACTCTGTTATTGTCATTTCGGAAATTATCGGAAGCCCAATAATTAAAGTAAGATCTTCTTCTAAAAAACTTATTAATCCGCGTCGATAATTTGCCGAAGCATTAACCGAACAATCCACTTCAATGTTGCTTGGAATTTTGGAACCGATGGTGCGACAAAGCTTCTCGATAAAGGCGTAGAGTGCAGGTTCTTTCTTTCGTGAAAGAGGAATAAATAACTTTTTTGCACTAGGGCGTGCAATGAGTGGTTTCGCCATAACCGCAACAAGCAAAATTCCAATGAAGATTGGAATGACATATAAAAGAAATCCGAGGATTATTGAATGATCATCGAAAAAGGAAATATTATCTTCAAAATAACTGTACGTCAAGTTCAATATAAATAGCATGAGCGAGATATAAAGTATAGGAAGTAGAATCATACATATCGCTGCTACCATCCATCCGGCAAGAAATAATTTAGAATACGATGAAGTTGGTTCGATTGTTTTTATCGAGTCGTTATTCTTGGAATAAATAATATTAGATGCTGAAGTGCCGTCAATTTTTGGAACCGGTTGTGGCGGCTGTGCTTCAATTTTCGTGTTTATAGGATCCGAAGGTGTTTTGGGCATAGGTTCGATGATGCAGAGCGCTCCGGCTTTCTTTAGCTCATAACTATATTCCTGTGCTTTAGCATGATCGATGTTGTAATTAAGCGTAATGGATTTGCCTGTAAAGAGCTTTTCAATTCGTTCAGGTGAAGTTTTGAAAAGTCGAGTGAGGCGCTTTTTTACTGTTTCAAGTTCTTGCCCTTCGTCTATCTCGCCATTAAATAGAATCCGATATTTTTGCGTGTTATTTTCATCCATAGGTTTTACCTGTTGTTCAACAATCGGCAGGTTTTGTTTTAAGAGTGATCGCAAAACGTATTGAAGAATGCCATCGTGTTTGTAGTAGTCAACTTCGTTAGGAGTATCAATCCGGCATATCACGGTAAAAATTTTCTTTGAACCGTCTTGCGATATCGCCGTAACAGTAATCTTTTTTCTAGGTCTAAGGTCATCGGTTATTCCATCGATATTGAATACCTCAAATCCAGAAAGGCCAAGAGTCTGATAATTTTGTCCTTCTTCGAATTGCAGGGGTAGAACGCCCATCCCGATAAGGTTGCTGCGATGAATGCGCTCAAAGCTCTCTGCAATCACAGCGCGGACACCAAGCAATGCTGTGCCTTTTGCAGCCCAATCGCGCGATGAGCCGGAGCCGTATTCTTTACCTGCAATAATGATAAGCGGTGTTCTTTCTTTTTTATATTTCATCGCCGCATCGAAGATCGAAATCGGTTTTTGGGAGGAGGGATGAAGTGTAACGCCTCCTTCTATCCCTGGAAGTAACAAGTTCTTCAAACGAATATTAGCGAATGTCCCTCGCATCATAATTTCATGATTGCCTCTGCGTGCACCGTACTGGTTAAAATCTTTTTTCTGCACGCCAAGCGATAAGAGGAATTCGCCTGCTGGGCTTTTTTCACTGAAAGAACCGGCAGGTGATATGTGGTCTGTAGTAACGGAATCGCCAAGCAAGGCAAGTACACGTGCATTGTGGATATTTTGCAGAGGCTTTGGCTCGCGTGGAAAATTTTCAAAATACGGCGCAGCTTTGATATATGTGGAATTTGGTTTCCATGCATACTGCACACCTATAGGTACCCACAAATTCTTCCATTCCACTTCGCCTTCAAATACGTTGGTATATTGCTGTTTGAACATTTCTGATTTTACGCTCTGTTGCGTTGCTTGTTCAATCTCGAGCGACGTAGGCCAGATGTCCCTTAGAAATATCGGTTCGGTATGCTTTCCAGTTCCAATTGGATCTATTAGGAAGTCGATATCCATTGTGCCGGCGAGTGCGTATGCCACAACGAGCGGAGGAGATGCAAGATAATTTGAGCGTGTGTTTGGATTGACACGCCCTTCAAAATTGCGATTGCCGGAAAGAACCGCCGCTGCCACAAGATCGTTTTCCTGAATTGCTTTCGAAATTACTTCCAATAATGGACCGCTATTGCCAATGCATGTTGTACAACCATAGCCGACAATGTGGAACCCAAGCGCTTCAAGCGGCTGCATTAAGTTGGCATCGCGTAAATATTCAGTGACGACTTTAGAGCCGGGTGCGAAACTTGTTTTTACCCATGGTTTTGATTTTAATCCTTTTTCAGACGCTTTCTTTGCAAGAAGTCCGGCGGTGATAAGCAAAGAAGGATTCGATGTGTTCGTGCAACTCGTAATTGCGGCGATGACAACAGAACCATGCTGTAAATTGCATTTAGATTCTCCAATTTCGACAGGTACACTCTTAAGAAAATCAAGTTTTACAGAATCATCCGAATAATATGCCCAATTAGCCGCAGCCATTCTGTCAATGGATACGCCTTTACTTGTTATTGTCTCAACGAGTGATGATCGGAATGAAGTCTTTGACTTCGATAATGGAATACGGTCTTGCGGCCGCTTTGGTCCAGAAATGCTTGATTCAACAGTTGCGAGATCAAGATCAATGATATCAGAAAACTCCGGATCTGGTGTATCTGCCGTGTGAATGAGTCCTTGCTCTTTTAGATATGCTTCTGCAAAAGTAATTTTTTCTTCGCTCCGTCCTGTGAAGCGAAGAAAATTTATAGTTTCAGCATCAACTGGGAAGAAACCCATCGTTGCACCATACTCTGGCGCCATATTCGCTATCGTTGCTCGGTCTGCAAGTGCGAGCGAAGAAAGTCCAGAACCAAAGAACTCTACAAACTTTCCAACAACACCTTTTTTTCGCAGCATTTGTGTTATTGTCAGCACAAGATCAGTAGCGGTCGTGCCAGGTTTCAGTTTTCCGCGCAGCTTGAAACCCACGACTTGTGGAATAAGCATAGAAATCGGCTGACCAAGCATTGCAGCCTCTGCTTCAATGCCGCCTACACCCCAACCAAGCACGCCAAGTCCATTAATCATTGTTGTGTGAGAGTCGGTACCAACAACTGTATCAGGATATGCAAGCGTTTCGCTGTTGTTCTGCGAGGCAAAGATAACCTGTGCGAGATATTCAAGATTAATTTGATGAACAATGCCGGTATCCGGTGGAACGACGCGGAAATTTTTAAATGCTTGCTGTCCCCAGCGGAGGAAGGCATATCGTTCGCGGTTTCGTTCAAACTCTAACGTTACATTATTTCTGAAAGCTGCAGAAGTTCCATACTCATCCACCTGCACAGAATGATCGATGACAAGATCCACTGGTTGTATCGGATTGATTTTATTTGGATCGCCACCCATCCTGATCATAGCATCTCTCATTACAGCAAGATCAACAATGCAAGGTACACCGGTAAAATCTTGCAATAAAACGCGCGCAGGCATGAAGGCAATTTCTTTATCTGGTTTAGTTTTCGAATCCCAACGTACCAAAGCTTCAATATCTTCTTTATAGACTATTTTTCCGTCTTCATAACGCAGCAGATTTTCCAGCAGAATTCGCAGGGAAAATGGTAGGCGCGAAAGTTGAATATCCAAGGAGTTCTGCAATGCAGAAAGGGAAAAGAAAGTTATATCTTTTCCGCCGACATGGAGAATTCTTTTTGTTTGAAATGAATCGATACTCTTCATTAGAAGTGCATATGCCGATGCAATACAATTTGTTTGATACTCTTAATATACAAAAAAAAGTTCGGTGAGCAAGTCAGGAAAAACTTCTGCAAGAAAACGTTATATATCTAATTTTTAAGCACATAGAGAAATGTGTTTGATGTTTCATAAAGCAACTGTGGTTTAGTAATGGACTAAACACTTTATTTATTTGATTTTGTAATATGTATTAGACACTTTACGTGAGGAAGATTTCATTTGAATGAGTAAAGAGTTCTATCTATATTTATTAAACTTGAAAAAGGAGAATCTACAAGGAATTGCCCAAACGGACTGATATCCATTCCATACTCATTATTGGTTCTGGACCAATTGTAATCGGTCAGGCATGCGAGTTCGATTATTCCGGAACCCAAGCATGTCGTGTTCTTCGCCAAGAAGGTTATCGCATTATTCTCGTCAACAGTAATCCTGCAACGATTATGACAGATCCTGAATTTGCCGATGCCACCTATATCGAACCTATCACTCCAGATTTTGTCGAAAAGATTATTGAACGTGAGCGGCCGGATGTTATACTTCCAACGATGGGCGGTCAGACAGCTCTCAACGTAGCGGTTGCGTTGGCAGAAAGCGGAGTGTTGAAGAAGTACAACGTCGAATTGATTGGTGCGAAGCTTGAAGCCATTAAAATGGCAGAAGATCGCGAATTATTTCGCGCTGCAATGGATCGAGCTGGCTTGCAAAGTGCACGCGGCGGGTTTGTACATTCATTTGATGAAGCACTGAAGATAGCAAACCAAATTGGCTTTCCACTTATCATTCGTCCGTCATTTACATTAGGCGGAACCGGCGGTGGCACAGCGTACAATATTGAAGAATTTCAAACTAAAGTCGTCCACGGACTAACCAGCAGTCCTATCCATCAGGTTCTCATTGAAGAATCGGTGATTGGGTGGAAGGAATACGAACTAGAAGTGATGCGCGACTTGAAGGATAATGTTGTTGTCATTTGTTCGATTGAGAACTTTGATCCGATGGGTGTGCATACCGGCGATTCGATCACTGTGGCACCTGCACAGACTCTTACCGACAAAGAATATCAGCAGTTGCGGGATGCTTCACTCAAAGTGATTCGTGAGATTGGTGTTGAAACAGGCGGTTCGAATATTCAGTTTGCGGTCAATCCAAAGAATGGACAAGTGCTGGTGATTGAAATGAATCCACGCGTATCGCGTTCATCTGCGCTCGCATCAAAAGCCACTGGTTTCCCGATTGCAAAAATTGCAGCGTTACTAGCTGTCGGTTACACGCTCGATGAAATTCCAAACGACATAACAAAGCTGACACCGGCTTCATTTGAACCAACGATTGATTACTGCGTCGTGAAAATTCCACGGTGGGATTTTGAAAAATTCATAGGTGTAGATGATTCGCTTGGTGTTCAGATGAAATCTGTCGGCGAGGCAATGTCAATCGGACGAACATTCAAAGAAGCACTGCAAAAGGCGTTACGCTCGCTGGAACAGGGTCGTTCCGGTCTCGGTGCAGATGGAAAAGATGTTGTAAACATTCGCGAGTTGTCGGAAGATGAAAAGATTGAATGGAAACGAAAAGTTTTAGATCGGATTAAAACTCCTCGCCCGCACAATATTTTCTTTCTCCGTTATGGCTTCCAACTCGGATTAACTATAGAAGAACTCTTTCAGGCATCTTGCATCGATCCGTGGTTCCTTTACAACATCAAACAGATTGTGGAGATGGAAGAAGAGCTGTATTCATATAAAGCATAAATAGTATATTCATAAAAAGGATTCTTATATGAGAATACTAAAGACCAGTTATCTAATTTTTTTATTTTCGTTTGCTATGGTTAAGATAGTAAACGCTCAAGTCACTATTCCATCGGACAAAGATCAATTATTGAATGGTGATGCAACCGGACAAACATTAGTGGCAGAGAAAAATGGTTTTCCTGCTCCGCAAAAAGTCATTTCGTTCAAAGATCAGCTTGGATTAACGAAAGACCAGTTGAAGAAAATCAACGAGATATTGACGAACCTGCCGATCTCAGCGACTGTAAAAGGGCAGGAAATTGTTGAGGCAGAGGAAGAATTGAACAAGCTTTTTGAATCAGGTACTCTAAACGAGAAAACACTGCGGGATAAACTCGAACGAATCGGTAAAATGCGGGCTGACTTGCGATTTGTGCACCTGCAAATATATTTGAAGGAAAAACAAATCCTATCAGTCAATCAATGGGAACGACTAAAGGAATTACAGGCAAGTGAAGTCAAGTAAAGCAAAGAATGAAATGCCGGTGAAAGTAACACCGGAAATTATGCGTAAAGCAAAAGAGTACGGTTTCTCCGACCGACAATTATCAGAAATCTGGGGATTGAATGAAGCAGCCGTACGAATGATGCGGAAGAAGATGGATGTGATACCAGTCTATAAGACAGTGGATACGTGCGCGGCGGAATTTGCAGCTTCTACACCGTATCACTACTCAACGTATGAAAGGGAAAATGAATCAATAAGAAGTACGAAGAAAAAAGTAATCATTCTTGGCGGCGGGCCGAATCGCATCGGACAAGGAATTGAATTTGATTATTGTTGTGTGCATGGCGTAATGGCTCTTCGCGAAGAAGGATTCGAAACTATTATGATTAATTGTAATCCGGAGACCGTTTCAACTGATTACGACACAACAGATAAATTATATTTTGAACCGCTTACGCTTGAAGACGTACTCAACATTTGCGATCAAGAGCAACCGGATGGCGTCATCGTTGCATTTGGCGGACAGACACCGTTGAAGATAGCGAAGGCATTAGATGAGAACGGTGTTAAGATTCTCGGCACATTGCCAGAAGGAATTGATCTTGCTGAAGACCGCGAGAGATTCGGTGCCCTTCTTCGGCGAAATAATATTCAACATCCAAAGTATGGCACAGCTTATACAGTGAACAATGCAGTACTCGTTGCTGAACAAATTGGTTTTCCGGTGCTTGTGCGACCGTCATATGTACTTGGAGGCCGCGCCATGGAAGTCTGCTATACAAAGGATGCATTGCGTGAATATATGAGGAAAGCTGTGGATGTTTCACCCGACCATCCTGTACTCATCGATCGCTTTCTTGAAGATGCATTTGAATATGATGTCGATTGCGTGTGTGATGGTAAAGACGTGATGATTGGCGGTGTGATGGAACACATTGAAGAAGCGGGTATTCATTCCGGTGACAGCAGTTGCGTGCTTCCACCGTATATGATATCTGAAAAAAACCTTAATGAAATGATCAATATTACTGTGAAATTAGCAAAGGCACTGAAGGTTGTTGGATTGATGAATGTTCAGTATGCTATGAAGGATGATGTTGTGTATGTGCTGGAAGTAAATCCACGAGCATCGCGCACTGTACCTTTTGTTAGCAAAGCGACAGGATTACCGCTTGCAAAAATCGCTGCAAAAGTTATGGTTGGGAGAACTTTAGAAGAACTTGGCTGCAAAGATTTCGATTTCCGGAAAGTAAAACACATTTCTGTGAAGGAGGCCGTATTTCCGTTTGCAAAATTTCCAAAGACTCGCGTGTTCCTCGGCCCTGAAATGCGTTCTACTGGCGAGGTGATGGGAATTTCCGATAACTTCGGCGCTTCCATTGCTAAATCGCAGATTGCCGCAAGTAACACTTTGCCGACAAAAGGAACAGTATTTTTTAGTGTGAACAATAACGATAAGACTGAAATTACATTGAATATTGCGCGAGAGTTACAAACGCTGGGATTTTCTTTCATAGCGACTGAAGGAACGGCTAATTTTTTTACATCAAATGGAATTCCTTGTGAACAGGTTTTCAAAGTGAACGAAAGTCGGCCAAATTCTGTGGATCTAATTAAGAACGGAAAGATACAGCTTGTCATCAATACACCACTTGGCGAAACTTCTCGCTATGATGAATACGCCATTGGCTGGGCGGCATTGGAAAACAAAGTTGCTTTCATTACTACACTTTCTGCAGCCGCAACGGCGGTCAAGGCGATTCAGAAAGAACAGGAAGGCGGGCTAACAGTGAAGAGCATTCAGGAATACTTGAAAGTACGTGTCTGAAATTATTCTAAAATTAAATAGTGATGAAAAAAGCCGTAAGAGGTATTGCTGGTCTTCAGTATGCGATGAGTTATTCGGACGAATTAAATCCGTTGCGGTAGTTAAGATCAAAACACTGCTTAAGTAAGAAGGGTGGTTGCGAGTCGCTTGAAAAATGCATTTGAAGTTAAAACCCCAGATTTCGGTATCAGCCCATATACCGGAATGACTAGAAAACACTATATTGAATGTGCAAAGTATGTCCTGGAAAGAGCGTTTCGACACGTCGAATCATTTGATAAACCTATCGTATTTCCAACAGTTCCAGGTAAAACATATCCGCAGCCCAATGATCCCACATGGCGTTACCGTTCTTCTGAATTTGAAGCTTTGATCAGGACGTTATCACTTGCCGCGCCTCTTATGCACATCGAGCCGGAAATAGCGATACATGGAATTAATTTAAAAGAGTATTATTGCCATCACATTTATGACGCGTTGACTCCAGGCCATTCCAATTCACTTCCGCTACCTGAAGACCTGCCAGATGCAACATATCAATTTACATGCGAGTTCGGAGGATTATGCAAATTTCTCTTGCTCATGCCGGATATCATATGGCCGTACTTTTCTTTAGAACAAAAGAACGAAATAGCGATTACAATTTCAAAATGGGCGCACCACAGAACAACGCAGAACAATTGGAGAATCTTCAATATCGAAATGCTCTCTTTTCTAAAAAAGAACGGCTACGATATCGATGATGATTTATTGAAGAGTCATCTTCTATGGGTTGCTTCATATCATGCCGGAGGCGGCTGGTATCTGGAACAAAGTTATAATTATTACACTATAAGCTTGTTTATCGCGTATGGAACCGTCTGGTGCAGGGCATTTGGAGATGAGCATTATCCGGAAATCGCGAGAACGCTGGAAAAAAGTGCTCATGAATTAATGAAAACATATTCGAATTTTTTTGCCAGGAACGGTTTCATAAACATGTGGGCGCGAAGTATCTGTTACAGGCTCTGGATTTCAGGAGGGTTCCCGATTGCCTTTATGCTAAAGCCTTCCTCTCCACTGGATCCCGGCTGGGCGAGAAGGCTTTGTTCGGGGTCTTTATTGCAATTCGTTACGAGAGAAGATTTTTATGAAAATGATATTCCGAGTCTAGGTTTTTACGAACACAGGGAGTACATGCTTCAAAGCTATAGTTGTTCTGCAAGCCCCTTCATCATGTTTATGCCTTTTTTGAGTCTCGCGTTGCCAGAAGACTCTCCATTTTGGACCGCGAAAGAAAACGAAGGGATATGGGAAAGCATAGGAAGCGTTTCGATAAGAACTGTTCTTGAAAAACCGGGAATTGTTTTAGTCAATCATGGAAAAACCGGCACATCAGAAATCGTTCCGGGCAAGGTTTATGATGACGATCATAATTACTCAAAGCTTTCGTTCAATACGCATTTCCCATGGGAAGATCATAATCTCGACGGCGGAACCGCAATGGAATATTGTTTTCGCAGTCTTGATCCAAGAGACACAAGAGGTACGGATGTCAATTTCTATCTTACAGGACTTACGATAAAAAATGACTCCCAAAGAAATGCAAAGTTTGTGACTTCTCAAAGCATCCTTTTCGGTGGAGTACGGAAAGACGTTTTATATCGGCAATTGATAATGCGAAAACCGCCAAACAACGGAGTCGGATACATAATTGATCTTGCTGAAATCACCATCCCCGGAGGCGTGATCAGGGTTGATCGTTGTCGCTTGGCGTTCGAACATGAGTTGACCCTCGGCCATTATGGTCTTCCTCATATCGATGGGAAAAGGCCTGTCATTCATCAATTCGAAGATAAAACGAAAAAAGTTATCACTGCTTCAATTCAAGGAAGAAGTTTAGCTCTTATGACGTATAGAGGTTGGGATACTTTGGGTAGTTTCACTCATAAAGATTGCAATGCAGAGTCGGCAGAAAGCACGGTCATTTATACGTATCGCAAGAGGACGACGAAGAATCCTTCAATAGAATTAATGATCACGGTTATGCTTCATAAGACAAATGACTCCGAATGGAGTGAAGAGGAATTGTCACCAATTAGAAATATTGAGATAAGCGACGTTATGCTGTCGGGCTCGGTACTCGGAGCGAAGATCATCCTCTCAGATGGAAGAAATTATGAAATAGACTTCGAGTGTATTGATGGCTTACGATCGTGCTGATTGGATCTGTCGCTATACACACTTCTTCAATTCGGGCTTTCTGCTTCAGATCTAATATCTATCTGTGAAAATATATATTTTAGTTAAGAATTTCTAATTAATTTGACTCTGAAGGAAAAAATAATATGGGAACACATGTATGTCCATGGTACTTGGGATATTTCTTAGCAAACCCTATGCGGCGTTTATTTCAGAATCCAGAAAAGATTCTTAGCCCATATATAAAACATGGAATGAAGGTTTTAGAAGTCGGTCCAGGGATGGGGTTCTTTAGTATGCCGATGGGGAGACTTGTTGGAGAGACGGGACGGATTTATTGTGTTGATCTCCAAGAAAAAATGCTTAAGAGTCTTCGCCGCCGCGCATCGAAAAATAATCTTCTTGATAGAATAGAAATACGTCTTTGCAGCGAATCTTCACTTAAGATTGATGACCTTGCGGAGGTTATAGATTTTGCTTTGGCATTCGCAGTAGTGCATGAAGTGCCGGATCAAGAACAGCTATTCACTGAAATTATTCAAGCGCTAAAAAAAGACGGATTTCTATTGATTTCTGAACCG